>CAYOYT010000521.1:0-2055 GCA_964408245.1 uncultured Dongia sp.
GATGGGGAATACCCCGCGGCGGGATTGCATCCGGCATTTCCCTATGATCCATTGCGGATCAATTTGGTCTGGAGAAAGCATGGAACAATGCAGCTGATGGGTCTTATTGGCGGGCTCTCCTGGGAATCGACCGCGGAATATTATCGCATCCTCAATCGCGGCGCGCAGCAGCGCTTGGGCGGTGTGCATTCGGCGCGCTCACTGATTTATTCCTTCGATTTCGGTGAGATTGAGGCGTTACAGCACGCGGGGAAGTGGCAGGCGGCCGAAGACGCGATGGTCGATGCGGCGGAACGGCTCCAGCGGGGTGGCGCCGATTTCTTGCTCATTTGCTCCAACACCATGCATCGCATGGCGGGTGCCATCGAGACGGCGGTGAAGGTGCCGCTGCTCCACATTGCTGATCCGACAGGGGCTGCGATCAAAGCGGCGGGCTTCACGCGCGTCGGCCTGCTGGGGACGGGCTTCACCATGGAGCAGCCCTTCTATCGCCAGCGCCTCATCGACAAGTTCGGCCTCGACGTGCGGGTGCCCGATGCGGCGGGCCGCAATGTCGTCCATGACATTATCTATCATGAGCTCGTGAAGGGTATTGTGCGGGAACAATCGCGCGGGGCCTACCGCGATGTAATGGAGAAGTTGGTCGAAGAGGGTGCTGAGGCGATCATCCTTGGGTGCACCGAGATCATGCTGCTGGTGGGCGAAACGGATGCCACGGTACCGCTCTTCGACACCACGACCCTCCATGCCGAAGCGGCGCTTATTCGCGCGCTGGGACAATAATGCTTAAGCCCTGGTCGATAGCGATGCATTTAGTTAGCTGCGCTTGTCGAGAATAGCTCAGCTTAGCGGACATAATAAAACTTTCAGCTGCAATAGTCAGAAATCATTGATTTTGAATATGTTAAGTAAATACAGAAATGTTTGGCGGAAGCTGAATCTCCTTGCATCGCCGATTGAAATCCCTATATTCCCGGCAAATCCCAGGGTCCGATGGAGACCCAATGCAAAAGGGTGGGCCCAACGGCCCGCCTTTTTTATTGGTTTTTTTGGCTGATCCCACTGCGGGTCTTGGGAATTGGGATTTCGGCGAGATCCTGAAAGATTGCCATACTCGCAACATATTGAGACAAACCGACCCCTTGAGACGAAGCGACCACCAGACCGTATGAGCCTGACAGACAATATCGCCGGCATGATCGCCCCTAGCATCGAGGCGCTGGGCTATGAGGTCGTGCGCGTGACGGTGGCTGGGTCGACGCGCAAGGTGCTGCAGATCATGGCCGAGCCCAAGGACGGTCGTATTATGTCGGTCGAGGATTGCGCCCGCGTCAGTCGCGCCATTTCCGCCGTGCTCGATGTCGAGGATCCGATCTCAAGCGCCTATTCACTGGAAGTGTCGTCGCCTGGCATCGATCGGCCGCTGACACGCCCCAATGATTACAACCGTTTCATGGGTCACGAGGCCAAGATCGAGACATATGAGCCGGTCGACGGGCGTAAACGCTTCAAAGGCATCCTCAAGGGTGCCACCGACGCGGCCGTAAAGATTGACAGCGAAGGGTCTGAAATTGCCCTGCCGCTCTCACAGATTGCTAAGGCCAAGCTGGTGCTGACTGATGCGCTTATCGCGGCGCATGAAGCGGCGGCAGAGGCTGAACTGAACTGATTTTTGCCAACCGAGGTTAACATGGAAACGATCGCCATTCCCCGTATGGAGCTCCTGCAGGTCGCCGACGCCGTCGCCCGCGAAAAGGGCATTGACCGCGACGACGTACTCACCGCCATGGAGCAGGCTATTCAAAAGGCCGGCCGCTCGAAATATGGCCATGAGCACGATATCCGCGCCCAAATTGATCGCAAGACCGGTGAGATCAAGCTGATCCGCGTGCAGGAAGTGGTCGACCTGGTCGAAAACGAAGTGACGCAAATCCCAGTGAAGTCTGCGCTTCGCCGCAAGCCCGACGCCAAAGCCGGCGATTTGCTGGTCGACGAATTGCCGCCCATCGATTTCGGCCGCATCGCTGCCCAGACGGCCAAGCAGGTCATCGTCCA
>CAYOYT010000522.1:0-2054 GCA_964408245.1 uncultured Dongia sp.
CGGCCACAACTCGCGGGCTTTTACCTGCCCATCGGCGTGCAGCTCTTCATTAAGTCGGACCCTATCGCGACAATTCAGCTGGGACAAGGTGTTATTTACGTTCGCCAGTCGTTCCCTCAGCGGCAATTCCATGTCGCCGAGCGAGCACATATTTAAGCCGGCGGACTACCGCTTCCGCGGCCTGACGCTGGGAAAGATTGGCGGGCACCGGAATCGAGACCTCGGTCAGGGTCGCGGGATCCATAGCCGTGACCTTGACGTAGGACCCGACCTGGTGAAACTCGATGATATAGCCGTCCTCTGACAAATGACCGCCCCTTTCCAGCGGACCGGATGCATAGCGCGCATGTGGCGGCAGCGCAGTACCCACGGCCGCACATGCGCGATCTGCGCCAGCCCGGCCTGTCGCACACAACGTCACCATGATATAGCATCCGCTACCTTGAAGTTAAGCAACGACCAAAAGCCATTCGGAGTAATGCCATGAGTTCCGCCCGCAGTGCCAAGCCCGAGTTCCAGTGGGACGATCCTCTGCTCCTGGATTCGCAGTTCAGCGAGGAAGAGCGGCTGGTGCGCGACACGGCACGGAACTATGCCCAGGATAAGCTCCTACCGCGCGTGATCCAGGCCAACCGCCACGAGCGCTTCGACCGCGAGATCATGAATGAGCTGGGCGAGCTCGGGCTCCTGGGATCCACCATCGACGGCTATGGTTGCGCCGGCACAAATTATGTTTCCTACGGTCTTGTCGCGCGAGAGGTCGAGCGCGTCGATTCCGGTTATCGCTCGGCGATGTCGGTGCAGTCGAGCTTGGTCATGCACCCGATCAATGCGTATGGCAGCGAAGAACAGCGTCAGAAATGGCTGCCCAAGCTCGCGACCGGTGAGATGGTTGGCTGCTTCGGCCTAACCGAACCCGATCATGGCTCGGATCCGGGTAGCATGAAGACCCGCGCCAAGAAGGCCGACGGCGGATATATCGTCACCGGCGCGAAGATGTGGATTACTAATTCGCCGATCGCCGACATTGCTATCGTCTGGGGCAAGACGGAGGAGGGCATCATTCGCGGTTTCGTCTTGGAACGTGGCATGAAAGGTTTCTCAACCCCGAAGATCGAGGGGAAGTTCAGCCTGCGTGCCTCGGTCACGGGCGAGATCGTTATGGACAACGTTTTCGTGCCGGATGCGAATTTGCTGCCTAACGCCAAGGGCCTCGGCGGTCCGTTCGGTTGCCTCAACAACGCCCGTTACGGCATCGCCTGGGGCGCCCTAGGTGCTGCCGAATTCTGCTGGCATGCGGCGCGGCAATACACCCTCGACCGCAAGCAGTTCGGACGGCCGCTCGCCGCCAACCAGCTTGTTCAGAAGAAGCTGGCCGACATGCAGACTGAGATTGCTCTAGGCCTGCAAGCTTGCCTCCAGGTCGGCCGTATGAAGGATTCCGGCACCTGCCCGCCGGAGGCGATTTCCCTGATCAAGCGCAATTCCTGCGGCAAGGCCCTCGACATCGCACGGGTTGCCCGTGACATGCACGGCGGCAACGGCGTTTCAGACGAATTCCACGTCATCCGTCATGTGATGAATTTAGAGGCCGTAAACACTTATGAAGGCACCCATGACATCCATGCCCTAATCCTGGGTCGCGCCCAAACCGGCCTGCAGGCTTTTACCGGCGCGTGACAAGCCAAACCCCGATTTGCGCACTTCCTAGATTGACAGGTACCTTACAAGGATTCTAGCTGTTGCGGCTGTATCAAGACGCGGAAGAACGTTGTTTAAGACGGCACTTTCTGATTTGAACGTCAAATCCACCCTAGGGACTGGGTGGTACGGGTTGCTTTGAGCAATAGTCAGCAAGAAAGCAAACCGGGTGATTGAAATGAGGGATTATTTTTGGCGACGAAACTAGCTCCTGCCAGTAGTGGCAAGCCGCACCCTATTTCTGCATTGCGGCGGATTCTTTACATGCCGATGGAGATCGCATCTCGCGAGCTGGATTCCCGACTGTTGCTAGCAGCCCTGGCTTTAGATCGAGGGCTCGAGGTTGTTCTCGG
>CAYOYT010000523.1:0-607 GCA_964408245.1 uncultured Dongia sp.
CTCTACCATTGAGCTACACCCGCCCGATCACCTCGTCTCCGATCGCCTTGCCACCTTCAAGCGACCAGCCGCTAACGGCTGAAGCTCGCTGGGGAGCCTTGGTGGAAGGGGTAGGATTCGAACCTACGTAGGCCGAAGCCAACGGGTTTACAGCCCGTCCCCTTTAGCCACTCGGGCACCCTTCCATTGCGCTCGACTCCGCCGGAGCGGAGACGCGGACTTATGAGCATTTAACGGCTGGTGTCAACTTGAAATCACAGCAAAAACTCCCGTCCGCGCCGATTTCGATTTCGGCCCGAAGGGAGTTCAGATAAAGCTCCATCTGTTACCACCATCATAGAGTCTGCCATGTCCCCACGCAAGCCATCAAAGCCCCCACGCCATCACCGGGAAAAGCCCGATGACCGTCCCTCACTAGGCCGAGGAAAATATTCCAATCACAATCGCGATGCTGGCGGGCCATACTCTGAAACAAAATTACCGTCCTTAGCGCAAGCTGGTGGTGCTGGAGGCTATTGGCTGTTCGGGCATCATGCGGTCGAAGAGGCACTTAAGAATCCGCGCCGCCAAGTCCATCGGGTCGTTACCTCCGGCGATATACCTGCGT
>CAYOYT010000523.1:617-2044 GCA_964408245.1 uncultured Dongia sp.
AGGCGGAGATCGTTGATCGCGATGTCATCGACAAGCTAGTCGGTCGCGATGTGGTCCATCAGGGATTAGCCGCCCGTGTCTCGCCCCTTCCCGAAGTCGATATCTATGAGATTTGCGATGCAGCGCGCGATCGGTCGAATGCGGTAGTCGTTATCTTGGACCAGGTGACCGATCCTCATAATGTCGGCGCTATCTTGCGATCTGCCGCGGCTTTTGGCGCGATCGGCATCCTTCTCACCGAGAGGCATGCGGCGCCAGAGAGTGGAATCCTGGCCAAATCAGCATCTGGGGGGCTGGAACATGTGCCCTTGGTCCGGGTTACAAACCTTGCCCGTGCGATGACAGAATTGAAGGCAGCCGGTTTCTGGTGCATCGGCCTCGCTGCGGAAGCTAAGGAGACGCTTTCTTCTGTAAAATCAGGAGGTAAGGTGGCGTTATGCCTAGGCGCTGAAGGTGCTGGATTGCGTCGACTGACGCGAGAGAATTGCGATTTGCTGGTGCGGCTGCCGACGGCGGGGCCAATCGGTCACCTCAATGTATCGAACGCGGCAGCGATTTCGCTGTATGAATTAGTCCGCTGATTTTTAAGGATTTTTTATGCGCTTTCTTCTGTTGATCATCGCGATTCTGCTGCCGATTCAAGCCTTTGGCCAGTCGCCAGATTTTCGGGGCGCCTATTTCAATCGGCTCGATCAGCGCAAGACGGGCGGCTTTACCCTACAAGATCTGCAGCGCATTTCTGCCAAGGAATTCAAGCGCATAGATGATAATAAGGACGGCACCTTATCGCTCGAGGAATATACCTATGGCATTCCGACGAGCCGGCAGGATGCGATCAATTTCTTTACCACTCGCTTCAAGTCGTCAGATTATAATACTGATAATAAAGTAGATTTCACCGAAGACCAGGCTTATTGCGTCGATCTCGTCAACCGAGCCGATTCCAATAAAGACAGCATCGTCACGCGCGACGAGTTTTTGTCGGCTATCGGACAATAGCGTCGCTCAAAGACGACTTTTGCGATCCGAAAAAGGGTCGTAACCCCCCTTGAAATGGGCCGAAATCGCCCCTTATATAGTGCGGTTGCGAGTTATTCGCAATTATACCTCCGTATCTAAATAAAGGTCTCCATGCGCACGCCATCCGCTTCTATTCCCGCCGCAGGCCCTACCCTCTCGCGCCGTCACTTCTCCGCCCTCGCTTTGGGCACCCTCACCACCCCCTTCATCAGCCGACATGGTTTTGCCGCCGATGCCGGCGAGGTGAACATTTACAGCGCCCGACACTATCCCGCCGACGAGATCCTCTATGGCCTCTTTACCAAAGAGACCGGGATCAAGATCAATGCCATTCAAGGCACGGCTGAAGAATTGATGGAGCGCGTCAAGCTAGAGGGCGAAAACTCCCCCGCCGACGTCTTCGTGAC
>CAYOYT010000524.1:0-2040 GCA_964408245.1 uncultured Dongia sp.
GCATGCGGAGCCGAAAGTGGTTTCTCCCTGCGGTATCTGTCGGGAAATGCTGACAGATTTTGCCCCCGGCAGTGTCGTGATCATGACTCGCAACGATGCGCTGGAACGCGTGCCAGTGGGTGAATTGCTGCCAGAAAAATACCGCCGCGCGCCCTGAAAATTTTCATCGTTGGGTCGCGCCTGAAGAGATCTTTCCTTTTGTCTTGACGGGACTATGCTCCCCGCCGTCTTTGAGAAGTGAGCTAGATGAACCAGGTCCTGACCGAACCCGCTACGATTGCTGCCAAACCCGACCGCGCCGCCCGTCGCGTCGTCGGCCTATGGCTGCTCGGCTGCGGTTTCATGGTGATGATCATGGTATTGCTGGGTGGTATTACGCGCCTGACCGATTCCGGCCTGTCCATCATGGAATGGAAGCCGATTATGGGCGCACTGCCACCGCTCACCGAAGCAGCGTGGGAACATGTCTTTGCGCTCTATAAGCAGATCGCGGAATATAAACACGTTAACCCGGACATGACGCTGGAAAGCTTCCAAAGCATCTTCTGGTGGGAGTATCTACACAGATTGTGGGGTCGGCTGATCGCCATCGCTTTTCTTGTGCCCCTCTTGTGGTTCCTGGCACGCCGTCAACTGACGAAGGCGGAAACCCCGCGTCTGATTGCCCTTTTTGCGCTCGGCGGCCTGCAGGGCTTTGTCGGCTGGTTTATGGTGGCGAGTGGTTTTCAGGACCGCGTCGATGTCAGCCAATATCGTCTCGTCGTCCATCTCATGCTGGCGCTCGCCATCTTCGCGCTATTGCTGTGGTATGCGCTCGATTATCTCGACGCGACGCAGCTGCGTGGGCAACGGGAACAGGCAGCTAGCCTCCTAAAGCATGCAAGATGCATGAATGCGCTCATCGCCTTTCAGATCGCTTTGGGTGGGCTCGTTGCCGGCACTCATGCGGGCCTGATCTACACGGACTTTCCAATGATGAACGGACATTGGCTGTCGCCGGATCTTTTCACCACCTCACCCTGGTATCTCAATTTTACCGAGAATCTGGCGATGGTGCAGTTTCAACATCGTCTCACGTCGGGCTTCGTTGCTATTGCAGTCATCAGCTTCTTGATACGCTTGCGTCGCCGCAATTTCGATCCCACGCTCAAGCGTCGTGCCATCAGCCTACCTGTGACACTGGGTGTACAGGCCTTCCTCGGTATGGCGACACTTATCTATGTCGTGCCAATCCCGCTGGCAATTCTCCACCAGCTAGGCGCGTTCGTGCTGCTGGCAAGCGGTCTTGTGGCGCAGCATGGCCTGAAGCGCATTCATAGAAGATAATGACTGACGTACAGGTCCATCAGCCGTCCGTCGAACGGCTTCCCGTTTCGGTTATTACCGGTTTCCTCGGCAGCGGCAAGACGACTTTGCTGAAGCATCTTCTCAGCCATCCAGATATGGGAGAAACCGCTGTCATCATCAACGAATTTGGCGACGTCGGGCTCGATCACTTGCTGGTCGAAAAAGCTGATGACGATACGATCCTACTGGAATCTGGCTGTCTGTGCTGCACCATACGCAGCGATCTCATCGACGCCATGCGCAAGCTTTACAAACGCCGTGTCAAAGGTGAGGTGCCGCCGTTCAAACGCGTTGTTATTGAAACAACAGGCCTCGCTGATCCCGCGCCTATTCTCCACACCCTCATGCAGGACCCAATTCTGAGCGCGATTTACCGCTTGGACGGCATCATCGCAACTGTCGACGCTGTCAATGGTGAGAGCCAGATGGATCGGCAGACGGAATCGGTCAAGCAGGCAGCCGTTGCCGATCGGCTGCTCCTTACAAAAAGCGATCTCAGCGAGCCGTTTAAACTCGATGCACTCGAGGCTCGCCTTCATCACCTCAATCCGGCAGCATCCATCCAGCGCGTCATCAACGGCGCCGCTGCGCCAGGCAGCCTTTTCAATGCTGGTCTCTATAATCCGGCAACGAAGAGCCTCGACGTACAGCGCTGGCTCAAGGAAGAAGCCTATGCCGAGCGCGACGCACACG
>CAYOYT010000525.1:0-711 GCA_964408245.1 uncultured Dongia sp.
TGCCGCTTCAATACGCGACTGTGCTTTTGCATTAATCATGCGGCCTACCATTTGCCACTAGCACCACCGCCACCAAACGATCCTCCACCACCCGAGGAGCTGCGGCTAGAGCTCCCAAATGAGCTGGAACGTGATGACGAGGAACTGCCAGTACCGCTAGCAATATACCAGACACGCCGATTGAGCTTCGGATCCCAGCGGCGACGCAGCACGCTAATGGGAACAAGAAATACTACAAAGCTTATAAAAATGCAGGGGATTACTTCGACCGGAACGTAAAAACTATCATGGTCGTCATAGCTTTGGAAGGGTTCAGCTGGCGGCTGATAGAGGCCGCCAAGCACCGCCAGAATGGCATCGAGGCCAGCCGTAACGCCTTCTTCTACATCCCCGCTTTTGAAATAGGGGATGACGTTCGACTGGATAATCTCGTTGGCGGTCGCGTCAGGCAGATTTCCTTCCAGACCGTAACCGACTTCAATGCGTAGTTCGCGATCGTTCGGTGCTATCAGGAAGACTATGCCATTATCTTTGCCTTTCTCCCCAATAGCCCAGCTGCGGCCCAAGAGTAGGCCCCAACTTTCAATCGGCCGACCCCTCAGATCTGGCAAGGTCACAATGACAATCTGATTGCCTGTCGCCGCTTCGTGTGCAGCTATTTTTGCAGACAATAGCGTCTCAACGTTATCTGATAGAATATCTGCTTGATCG
>CAYOYT010000525.1:721-2038 GCA_964408245.1 uncultured Dongia sp.
CCGCCCAGTCAAGGCAGGAACGTCGAATGTCTCGCCTTTCGCAAACGGAACAAAACTAAGAAGCAGAAAGCTCGAAACAAGAACTATCCACCGGTACATCGCCAAAAGACCTGTCAATTGCCCGTCGTACCGAAATCGACCGTCGGAACTTCCTGCTTAGCCGGATCGACCTGCAATTGCTGCATTGGCTCCCGAGCCGCATAAAGAAGACTTTTCCAGACGACACCCGGGAAGGTCTTCAGTTCGGTGTTATAGATGCGCACAGCGTCGATATAGTCTTTCCGAGCCACGGCAATTCGATTTTCTGTTCCTTCGAGCTGCGCCTGAAGCGTATTGAAACCTTCGGTCGCTTTCAAATTTGGGTATTGCTCTGCCACCACCATCAACCGAGATAATGCCGATGTCAGCGCACCCTGATTGGCCTCGAACGCGCGCATAGCGTCCGGGTTTGTGAGCAGATCCGCCGGCAGTTGCATCGTGCCAACCTTAGCCCGCGCCTGCACAACGGCTTCGAGCGTCGATTTCTCGAAATCCGCAGCACCCTTTACGGTGGCGACCAAGTTCGGCACGAGGTCGGCCCGCCGCTGATACTGATTGAGTACCTGCGCCCAAGATGCATGAGCACTCTCTTCCTGGGCGGGGATACTATTGATGGAAGAGAACCCCCAGATCAGCAATACGAGCACAAGACCAAGGATGGTCAGGCCAACGATACGCATAAGCGATCTCCAGTAACTGTTTCAGGCTTTCCAATGTGGCGGGATGGTACGGGCATAATAAGGAAGTGCTTCGATCCGCCCCAGCCAGGCCTGGATCTTTTCCGGCATGGCTGTCCGTGCAATACCGAAGCCGGCCGCACGCTCTTCGGCGCGTTGCGCCATACGAACATATGGGTAAGCAGCGTAATCTGCGAGCCCCAGCTCACCGCCAAGATAGTTGTTGGTAAAACACTTTGCCAAACGATCCAGTTCCTCCGCCATCTGTTTCTTAGCTGCAGTTACCTTATCAGGATCACGCTCGGCAGGCGTCAGATAAATTGCCTGCTCCATGACTTCATTGCTAGCTGTTGCTAGATAATTGTCAGCCTCGTTCACTATGCGCCGGACCACCGCGCGTGCCTTCACATCCTTGGGTAAAAGCGGCTTCTGGGGGTAGCGTTCGTCCAGATATTCTATGATTGCCGAGGATTCCCAGAGAGCAAAACCGTCATCCAAAATGGCCGGGACACGACCGCGCGGATTGATGGCTAAGAATGCTGGGGTTTTGGTGTCATCATTATCGAAGCTGAGGCGTTTTGCCTCGAAAGAGATCTCTTTG
>CAYOYT010000526.1:0-2023 GCA_964408245.1 uncultured Dongia sp.
CATCGTTCGGGCGAAACAGAGGATTCGACGATCGCCGATCTCGCCGTCGCCACCAATTGCGGTCAGATCAAGACTGGATCGCTCAGCCGGTCTGACCGCATCGCCAAGTACAATCAGTTGCTGCGCATTGAGGAGAGGCTCGGTTCAGCCGCTTCCTATGCCGGTCGGGCCGGTATCGAAAAGATCCGCAAGTGAGCTTTGGGCTTTCAACTCTGACTCAAACCGCCGTTTCTAACGTCTTGAATCGCTTTTTTATTGACGGTGGGAATCGGAGTGTGATTCGCTAGCCTCATGGAAATTGGTCGCGAAATACGGCGTAGGCTGGGCCAGGTCGCGTTACCCCTTTTGGGGGCGTGCCTTTCTGCCTATTTCGTCTTTCACGCCATCCATGGCGATCGCGGCATTTTAGCGTGGCTGCGGCTCAATCAAGAACTCAAAGCGGCGATGGCGGAAGCGGCAGAGGCCGCAGATGGACGGGCCGCGATGGAACGGCGCGTGACGCTTCTTTCTAACACGTCGCTCGATCTCGACATGCTCGAAGAGCGAGCCCGGGTGATGCTGAATTATGCTCATCCGGACGATCTCATCATCTTCCTGAACGGCCAAAACGACGCTGTACCTGCCGCCGTCAATTAGGCAAATTTGTTTACTTAGATGATGCATATTCACGTTTCTTTGGAGCGTCGTTCTATGCTGCGTTGCACCTATTGATTTTTGATTAACTGAATTTCAGTTAATCATATTTTTATGCTACGATATCAATATATTAACCATGGTTGATTTGCGTGTAGCTAGCCATGATAATCCCACCAACTCTTCACGGTTCGCGCCGACGCTCTACAGCTCACCGACGCGATCTAAAAGTAAACGCCAAAACCCAGTCAGGGGGGTCTAATGGCTAAGTCACCGTCCCGCGCGGCATCCAAAGCGGGTGCGCAAATCACGCCGCAAGAATTTATCCAATATTACCGCGACATGCTGCTGATCCGGCGCTTCGAGGAAAAGGCGGGGCAGCTTTACGGCATGGGCCTCATCGGGGGCTTTTGCCATCTTTATATCGGCCAGGAAGCTGTGGTCGTCGGTATGCAGGCAGCGGCCGAGCCGCAGGACAGCGTTATCACCTCTTACCGTGATCACGGGCATATGCTGGCGTGCGGCATGGATCCCAAGGGCGTCATGGCCGAACTTACCGGTCGCCGCGGCGGCTATTCAAATGGCAAGGGCGGCTCGATGCATATGTTCAGCCGCGAGAAGAAATTCTACGGCGGTCATGGCATCGTGGCGGCTCAGGTGCCGATCGGCACCGGTCTCGGCTTCGCGCACAAGTATAATGACGATAGTGGCGTCAACATGGCCTATTTTGGCGACGGCGCGCTCAATCAAGGCCAGGTTTATGAGAGCTTCAACATGGCTGCTTTGTGGAAGCTGCCGGTTGTCTATGTGATCGAGAACAATCAATACGCCATGGGCACCTCTGTCGCGCGTTCTGCTGCTGGCCTTAAGCTGTGCGATCGTGGCGCCGCCTATGGTATCCCCGGTCAGCAGGTCGACGGTATGGATGTGGTGAAGGTGAAGGAAGCGGCGGCGTTGGCCCTGGCCCATGCTCGCTCTGGCGAAGGTCCCTTCATTCTTGAGATGAATACCTACCGTTATCGCGGTCACTCGATGTCCGATCCCGCGAAGTATCGAACCAAGGAAGAAGTGGCGAAGATGCGCCAGGAGCACGATCCGATCGATCGTCTGCGCGAGCGCTTGCTCGCCGAGAAAGTGATCGATGAAGCGAGCCTCAAGAATATCGATCGCGAGATTAAGGATATCGTCTCGGTCGCGACTGAGTTTGCGCAATCCTCACCCGAACCGGATCCGTCGGAACTTTGGACCGACGTTCTGGTCGACGCATAAGGGGAAGGTAAGCACATGCCCACAGAGATTTTGATGCCCGCCCTCTCACCGACGATGACCGAGGGTAAGTTAGCGAAATGGTTGAAGAGCGCTGGCGACACCGTGAAGCCCGGCGATATCC
>CAYOYT010000527.1:0-499 GCA_964408245.1 uncultured Dongia sp.
CAGTAAGGACCTGAACGCGACGCGGTTGGGCTCGTGGTGAAGCCGATCTGGTTATTGACGATAAAATGGATCGTGCCGCCGACTTCGTAATCGAAGAGCTGCGACAGCTCGAGGCATTCTGGCACCAGGCCCTGGCCCGCGAAGGCAGCGTCGCCATGCAGCAAGAGCCCCATCACTTGCTCGCGGTTCTTGTCCTTGCGCTGATCTTGCTTGGCGCGAACCTTGCCGAGGACGACGGTGTTGACGCATTCGAGATGCGATGGATTAGCGGTCAGCGACAAATGCACGATGCGACCGTCGAATTCCCGGTCGGCTGAGGTACCGAGGTGATATTTGACGTCGGCCGAACCTTGCACGTCCTCGGGGCTCGAGGCGTTGCCCTGGAATTCCGAGAAGATCGCGGCATAGGGCTTGTTCATGAAATTGGCAAGCATGGAAAGTCGCCCGCGATGCGCCATCCCGATCACCACTTCCTTGATGCCGAGCTGGCTGCCGCGTT
>CAYOYT010000527.1:509-2023 GCA_964408245.1 uncultured Dongia sp.
GATGATCTGCTCCAACGCGGGAATTGTGGTCTCGCCACCGTCGAGGCCGAAGCGCTTGGTCCCGGTATATTTCTTGTCGAGAAAGTTCTCGAACATCTGCGCCTCAGTGAGGCGTTCCAGGATGGCTCGCTTGCCGCGATCGGTGAAATCGCGCTGGTTTCGGCTGCCTTCCATTTTCTGCTGCAGCCATTTGCGCTGATCGGAATCCTGGATGTGCATGTATTCGACGCCGATCGACCCGCAATAAGTCTGGCGCAGCGCATGGATGAGCTGGCGCAAGGTTGCTGTCTCGAATCCCATGGCGCCGTCGAGGAAGATCTCGCGATCGAGATCGGCCTCGGTGAAGCCATGCGTGCGGTAATCGAGCTCCGGATGCTTGGCGCGCGGTTTCAATTCCAGCGGATCGAGATTGGCTTCAAGATGCCCGCGCACACGATAAACACGTACCAGCATAATGGCACGCAGCGAATCGCGGGCAGCGCTCCGCTGTTCGGTGGTGCTGACGTGACTGCCGGTAACCGCGCGCCGGCCGGCGTCGTTGGTGACGAGATTGATGGGCTCGTTCCCTCTATTACCGATCTCGACATCGCGTTCCCGCGGTGCCCAGCTAGCGCCGTGCAAATCCTTGAGTGCCGTAGCTGCCTCTTCTTTAAGGTCGGCAAAGAAAGCCTGCCACGATGCATCGACCGAATTGGGATCGGTCAGGTACTTGGCATAAAGCTCTTCGATGAAGGGCGCGTTCGGGCCGGAGAGAAAATTAGGGATCGGCTGCAGGTTCGGATTTGGCTGGTTCATGATTCACCCGTTTGGGCTCTTATCCAGAAGAGGATGGATGTGTCGGGGAAGGGGCCCAGAAATTCCTGAGACGGAAAACTCCTGAATCGGAGCTTCCGGCGGGATACGCGGCAACTTCCCCGACAAATCCTATGGCTCATTTGCGCATGGGATAGTTACCCACTGGTTACTTTCTCCCATAGGCTAGATCGGGAGAGGATTTTTTGGAAATAGCTATCGGGTTCCGGGATATCAACCCGGAACCCGATAAGGCGTTCATAAACATAAAAACGGGCCTATTTTGGGAATAGTCCGCCATGGACTACTTGCCCATTGCTTTCAGCATCGAAGAACCCAGAGCCGCGGGAGAATCGGCAACGACAAAGCCCGCCGACCTCATGGCTTCGATCTTGTCGCCCGAGCCGCCCTTGCCGCCGCTGATGATCGCGCCAGCATGACCCATGCGGCGGCCAGGAGGGGCGGTAACACCGGCGATGAAGCCGACGATGGGTTTTTTCTTCTTGGCAGCGTTGTAAAAGGCGGCGGCATCTTCCTCGGCATTGCCACCAATTTCGCCGATCATGACGATGCCTTGAGTTTCATCATCGGCGAGGAACATGTCCAGGCAATCGACGAAATTGGTGCCGTTCACTGGGTCGCCGCCGATGCCGATGCATGTGGTCTGGCCGAGGCCAGCCGCCGTGGTCTGAGCAACGGCTTCATAAGTGAGTGTGCCGGAG
>CAYOYT010000528.1:0-2006 GCA_964408245.1 uncultured Dongia sp.
ACCCACCCGTCTACCATGCCTCGACCGTGTTGTTTGATAGCGTCGCCGATATGCACGCCCGCAACCGAGACAAGTTTAATAATGTCTATTACGGGCGCTATGGCACGCCAACGACATTCGCACTTGAAGAGGCCGTTGCTACCCTTGAGGAAGCCGACAAAGCCGTCGCCGTTCCCTCCGGTCTCGGCGCTATTGCCGGGGCATTGTTCAGCTTTCTCAGTGCCGGCGATCATGTGCTGATGGTCGACACCGTTTATGAGCCATCACGCTTCCTGTGCGACGGGCAGCTGAAAAAATTCGGTATCGAGACAACTTATTATGACCCGCTGATTGGTGCTGAGATCAGCGATCTCATTCAACCCAATACTAAAGTCGTATATGTGGAAAGTCCCGGCTCTCACACGTTCGAGATCCAAGATGTCCCAGCCATTGCTGCTGCGGCCCATGCCAAAGGCTGCGTCGTCGTCATGGACAATACTTGGGCAACCCCGCTTTATTTCAAACCATACCGCCATGGCGTCGATGTCGTCGTGCATGCAGCGACGAAATACATCGTCGGCCATTCTGATGTGATGATGGGCATGATCACCATGCGTGAGGAGTTCTACAACCGTGTGAAGACCCAGGTCCATGGCATGGGCTTCGCTGTCGGCGGGGACGATTGCTATCTCGCCCTGCGCGGACTTCGCACGCTTTCTGCTAGATTGGCGCAGCATCAAGAAAGTGCGCTCACGCTAGCCAAATGGCTTAGGGATCGCCCGGAAGTTGAGCGCGTCTTGCACCCGGCCTTGCCAGATCATCCAGGTCATAAACTGTGGCAGCGCGATTTCCTCGGCTCCAGCGGGCTTTTCGGCGTTGTCTTGAAACCGGCAACCGATGAACGCGTTCACGCAATGATCGACGGCATGGAATTGTTCGGCCTTGGCTTCTCTTGGGGCGGTTATGAAAGCCTGATGGTGCCCTCTTCTCTTAAAACAGCGCGTACAGCCACAAAGTGGATGGCAGGTCCGACAGTGCGCATTCACGCCGGCCTCGAGGACCCGCAGGATCTCCTCGAGGACCTCGCGCGTGGCCTCGATCGCCTACGCGGAAACTGAAGGGGACTACCGAGGCGAAGAAAAAGGGCCGGTCCAAAGACCAGCCCTTTCTTTTCAGCCTCGCTTGCGCGTGGATCAGAGCGAGTAATATTCGACCACGAGGTGTGGTTCCATGTTGACCGGATACGGCACATCGCCAAGGGCCGGGACGCGTACGAATTTAGCAGTCATCTTCTTGTGGTCGACTTCGAGATAATCCGGCGTGTCGCGTTCCTGCGATTGTGCTGCGCCCAGGACGAGGGTTAGCTGCTTAGCGCGGTCGCGGACTTCAACCACGTCGCCATCGGAGAGCTTGTAAGAGCCAATGTTCACGCGCTTCCCGTTCACTAGGACGTGGCCGTGGTTAACAAATTGGCGAGCGGCGAAAACAGTTGGCACAAACTTAGCACGATAGACAACTGTCTCTAGGCGGCGTTCGAGGAGGCCGATCAAGTTCTCAGAGGTGTCACCACGACGGCGCACGGCCTCTTGGTAGAGTTTGCGGAACTGACGCTCACCGATCGAGCCGTAATAGCCCTTTAGGCGCTGCTTCGCCATCAACTGGATACCGTAATTGGTCGGCTTCTTACGGCGCTGGCCGTGCTGGCCGGGGCCATATTCACGATCATTGACCGGGCTTTTCGGGCGACCCCAGAGGTTGACGCCCAAACGGCGATCAATCTTGTGCTTAGCCTCAATACGCTTCGACATAACAATCCTTCTCGTTTTTCACGAAGTTGTTCATGTCCCGGCTGTCCGACCCGGTAAAAAAACCGGCGGCTGGGCATGCCTTTATGGCAGTCCGGCTCGGGAGCGGGCGGAATATAACGGCTAATTCCAACAGGTCAAGCAGGGATTGGGCACTGCAAATGGTACATAACTATTTGATTTAATGTATTATTTAAGAATTTGAAGATAATAGATCAGCGA
>CAYOYT010000529.1:0-1996 GCA_964408245.1 uncultured Dongia sp.
CGACCATCAACACACGGCGCGCGTTAGTGCCGATTGCGTCTTCACGGCGCGAGCCGAACCAATCGGCGAAAGCTTGCGACAGAAAATAGCCGGTATCGATGATGTCTGTCGCCTGCCCTGCGATGATCGCCGAACCGATACGGCCGGGCGTCTCCGCCGCAAGGTCGACATTCAGCTTCGCCTCGACAATATCTACAATCTCGTCGACCATCAGGCCCATCGAATGATCTCGGTCGGAGAAAACCAAAACCGGCTGGCGACCTTCCTTACTGCTGATATCCGGGTAGCCTTCGAGCGGCACCAAGGGCATTAGCTGACCACGATACTGTACCACCAGGCGATCGTTCGAATGCTCGATGGAACTGCGCTCTATTTCCTCAAGACGTGCAACCAGTGCCAATGGCACCGCCTTCGGCGCCCCTTCACCGGCGCGGAACAGCAGAAGCGGCACTGCTTCGTTGCCATGCGCTCGACCCCGCAAAGCCTGATTCTCAACGGCTTCAGCATCACCCATACTGATCTGGCCCGAGGTAGCAGCGATGCCATTCGGGTCAAGGATCATAATGACCGAGCCATCGCCAAGGATCGTATTACCCGAGAAGACCTCAATGTGACGGAGTATCGGCGCCACCGGCTTCACGACAATTTCTTCCGTGTCGAACACACGGTCGACCATGATGCCGAATTGGTAAGTACCGACCTGTGTTACGACGATAAAACTATCTTCGCCACTGCGTTCGCTTTCGGCGGTGAGCTTCAGTTTCTCGCGCAGCGAGACCAGTGGTAGCAACTTGTTTCGTAGGCGTAGGATTGGCGTATCGTTAATACGTTCGACCTTCAGTTCGCCATTGGGCGAGGCGCGAACAAGCTCGACGACGCTGATCTGCGGAATGGCAAAACGCTCAGCGGAACACTCGACGACCAGTGCCGAGACGATCGCAAGAGTCAGCGGAATCTTGATTGAGAAAGTGGTGCCCTTGCCTTCGACTGAGCGTAGCTCGATCGTACCGCCAATTTTTTCGATATTAGTGCGAACGACATCCATGCCAACACCACGACCAGAAACGCTGGTGACTTTGGCGGCAGTTGAGAAACCGGCCTTAAAGATAAACTGCTGGATCTGTTGATCCGACATACTCTCCAATTCGGCCTCGGTGGCGAGATTATTCTGAAGTATTTTCGCCTTAATCTTATCAAGCGCTAAACCTTTACCATCATCGACGACTTCAATAATGATGTGGCCGCCTTCATGGTAGGCGTTGAGCGTGATCTTGCCAGTCTCCGTCTTGCCTGCACGGCGGCGCTCTTCTGGAATTTCAATCGCGTGATCTGCCGAGTTGCGCACCATGTGGGTGAGAGGATCCTTGATCATTTCAAGGACCTGGCGATCGAGTTCCGTTTCCTGACCGATCATGACCAGATCGATCTTCTTCTTCAACTCGTGGCTAAGATCGCGGATGATACGCGGCAGCTTCGCCCAAGCATTTCCGATAGGCTGCATACGCGTCTTCATAACGCCTTCTTGCAGTTCCGACGTCACGTGGTTGAGGCGCTGTAGCGGTGCCGCGAACTCGCTATCCTTGTGTTTCCTAAGGATCTGCAGGACCTGATTGCGGGTCAGCACTAGTTCACTGACCATGGTCATCAGGTTTTCGAGCAGCTCGACATTGACGCGGATACTCTGATTAGCGATAGCCGATTCCTTGGCCTCGTGATCGCCCCCAACTTCTTTTTTCGCAGGTGCCACTTTCGCCGGTTTCACTTCAACCGGCGCAGGCGCCTCGGCGACAGTCGGCGCGCTGCCGGTCGCGTCCTCGCGCAAGGCATAGACCATGCCCATAATAATGGCAGCGATCTGCTGTGGCACCTCCAGCATGTTGAGTGCCGCCTGCAGGTGACCACACAGCGCGTCGAACTGCACATCACTCATGGCGCGGCCGGAAATAGGATGCGGCATGGTCGTATCTGGACCACCGCACATCTTGGCCAAGTGGTC
>CAYOYT010000530.1:0-376 GCA_964408245.1 uncultured Dongia sp.
CCGCCGCGACGATCCATCGGTTGACGTCGGCTCTAGCAATCGTCAGGTCGTGGCGCGCGCTGTCTCGCTCGGCGGTAAGGCCGTCGATCGGGGAAGGTCACTACCTTGAGTTCTTATACTCAGATCTTCTCCAAGTATTTCTCGATATCAGTATCCTCACGCTAATGATACGCCCCAGTGTTAGTGAGTAACGTAGAGCGGGCGTTGCTTCTTGCGCATTTGTAAACCTGGTGATGCACACCACAGACTTCTTCAAAGAAAGCTAGCTTAATCGCGCGTAGCTTTTTTGCATCTCAAAGTGGCTCTCTCCCGCATGATAACGGATATATTAATAGCGCTCGTTAAAGACCCGGGGTTATCGGGTATGATCATAGGC
>CAYOYT010000530.1:386-1993 GCA_964408245.1 uncultured Dongia sp.
CAGCCTAATCGATCCCATTGCCTTGATTAGGCTGGTCGGCGCTGGGTTATGCGTGAAAACCATGGTGGAAGGCGGCATTGGTCGGCCTGCTCTGGATGGCATTGGTCAAATTAGGGATGATGGCGTTCTTTTATCTCATGCAGTATGAGCGAGGTTCCTTTGATAGTGAATTCTTCCGCAACATGCTCGTCGCTTTGATTCCCGTTCTTCTAGTACAAGCTGCGGCGGTTGCTGCCACCTTTGCTGCAATTATTGTTTTTCTGCGCTTTATTATTAAAATAACGGACGTCTAAAAATCTTAAAGGCAAGATTGGACTCAATGAATAGCTGGATTGGAAAATGCGCAATTGCTTTGGTGCTCACTTACTTCGGTTTGATGAAGGCTAACGCGACGTCAACTTTCGACTGTACGGCAGATGATGCGGCTGTTGAGTTAAATATTATGGGCCATTTGGGCGTTGGCGCGGGTGAGCCGATGGGTGATGTAGTGGGAGAGATACAGGAGAAAAGCGCGCCCCTTCAGAGCGGTGCCGACATAATAAAATTTGATGAGAAAGGTCTGACACAATTTTGGAGTGGCGAGGTCGATTTCCGATTGCGCCTTTATCTCCTGCATGAAGCGATGGAAATTATCATCGAGACGCATGCGAATTCTGAAAACAATAATAGCTTTACGGGCACCTATATGATTCTGACGGAAAGCGATGCAAGTTCGAAAGGGCCAAATTTTACCCTCCAGGGATCTATCAGCTGTTTCATTGATTAGGTAAATTTGGTGACAGGCGATATTACTCGCAGCCTTAGCGAGGGGAAATAGTCAGCACTTTAGCGGCGCATCTTCAATATATAGGCGTAATGCAGCAGATCTGGCCTACGTACAGCTGCCAGTGTTTTAACAGCGACATCAAATCCAGCTTCCTTCGCGCACTTTACAAAATCCGTCGCATCGAAAGCCGACCAAATGAGAATTGTCCCATCTGACCTAAGTTTGGCAGCCATGCTTTGCAGGCCATTGCCAGAATAAAGCACGGCATTCGCCGGTGATACTAGCGCTTCCGGACCGTTATCTACATCAAGCGCTATCACATCGAACGGAGCTACATCGTCACGACGCAGGAACGTGCCGATATCTGAGCAGACGAGATCGAGCTGCGGCGGCCGCTGCGGCAACACCCTGGTGGAAACATAGCGGTCAAACCAACCAATAACATGCGGTGAGAGTTCGACAACGGTGATGTGACCGCTGCCGGCCAAATCTTCCGTTACTGCCGCTAGCGTATATCCGAGCCCCAATCCGCCGATCAGGATATGCGGATCTGATACGGCCGCAACTGCGACAGCAAGGCGGCCAAGTGCCAGCTCCGATTGATGCCCAAGTCCATTCATCAGCTCATAGCCATTGGCGCGAATCATGTAGATGTCGCCCTGGCGATAAAGCGTCAATTCTCCGTCAGAAATCGCTGCAGTTTCGACGAGTTCCCAAGCCATGCGTTTAGACGCGCTTGATGATCAGCGATGTGTTGATCCCGCCAAAAGCAAAGTTATTGGACATGAGATAGCTGATGTCCAGCTGGCGTGGCGCTTCTCTGATGTAGTCGAGCTCGGCG
>CAYOYT010000531.1:0-1989 GCA_964408245.1 uncultured Dongia sp.
AGTATCACTTTCCGGGGGAGAGCGGCGCCGTGTGGAGATTGCCCGATGCCTGGCGACCGAACCGCTGCTGATTCTTCTTGATGAACCCTTTACCGGTATCGATCCGATCACGATCAGTGAAATCCAAGTGATCGTCCGCAATCTATGCAAGCGGGGTATCTCGATTCTGATTACCGATCACAATGTGCGTGATACGCTCGAAATTGTCGATCGCGCCTATATCCTGCATGAGGGTGCGGTCTTGCGCGAAGGTATCCCTGCCGACATCGTTTCGGATGAAGATGTGCGCCGCGTTTACCTTGGAGAAAGATTTTCGCTGTAGTACTTTGTGCTATGGCGATAACGCAGCGAATGGATTTGCGCCAGGCTCAGAGCCTGGTCATGACGCCGCAGCTCCAGCAGGCGATCAAGCTGCTTGAGCTCTCCAATCAAGAATTGGCGGCGTATGTCGAGCAGGAACTGGAGCAAAACCCCCTGCTCGAGCGTGGCGAGGACGAACGCTCAGGCAACGGCGAAGAAAGCAGCCGGCTTGCCAGCATGGAGGCGATGACGGGCGATCCGGTCGAAGCACCTGCCAGTGATCGTATCATCGACAGCAGCGAATTTGTGCGTAACGAGACAATGACAGATGATCGTCAGTCGGCACCCAATGCCGATTACGACAATCTCTACAACACAGCCGAGGATCGCTCGGTTGAGCGCGGTGGCGAGGTGGCTGGCACAGCTGACAGCGGCTTTAGCGATGCCTGGGCCAGCAATGGTTCGGGAAGCGGCGGTCGCAGCGATTTTTCGGATTCTGAGTTTGGCATTGAGCAGACACTGACCAAGCCAGAAACCTTGCGAGAGCATCTCGAACGTCAGCTTTATCTTGATATACACGAGCCAACCGATCGTCTCATCGGACTGCAGCTTATCGATATGCTCGACGATGCCGGGTATCTTATTGCAGACCTCGCCTCGCTTGGCGAACGCCTTGGCTGCTCCCTGCAGCAGGTTGAAGCTGTGCTCATCAGACTGCAGCAATTCGATCCCTGCGGCGTCTTCGCGCGCAACCTTGCCGAATGCCTGGCGCTGCAATTAAAGGAACGCAACCGGTTCGACCCCGCGATCCAGGTAATGCTCGACAATCTCGAGCTGCTGGCCAAACACGATCGCCTTCAGTTAATGAAGCTTTGTGGCGTGGATGCTGATGATTTTGCCGATATGGTGAGTGAGATCCGGGCCCTCAATCCCAAGCCCGGTGCTGGTTTCGAAGAGGCTGACGTCCAGGCGATTGTGCCCGATATCATGGTCTGGCGTCGACAGGACGGATCGTGGTCGGTCGAGCTCAATTCCGAACAATTACCACGCCTGCTGGTCAATCAGCAATACCACGCGCGCGTGTTGCCTAAGGCGCAGAGTAAATCGGAGAAGGATTATCTTAACGAGCGCCTCGCCACAGCCAACTGGTTGGTGAAGACATTGCATCAGCGCGCGACGACCATCCTCAAGGTCGCCAGCGAAATCGTGCGTCAGCAAGAGGCCTTCTTCCTGAATGGCGTGCAATATCTGAAGCCGCTCATCCGGCGCGATATCGCCGAGGCGATTGGTATGCACGAAAGCACCGTCAGCCGAGTCACCACGAATAAATTTATGGCCACCCAGCGCGGCGTGTTCGAGTTACGTTATTTCTTCACCGCGGCCATTCAAGGCGCCGATGGTCAGGCGGCCCATTCCGCCGAGTCGGTCCGTCAACGTATCAAGGAGCTGATCGATGCGGAGGTGTCGGCCGATATCCTCTCCGACGATAAGTTGGTCACCATCCTCCAGGGACAAGGTGTCGATATCGCCCGTCGTACAGTCGCCAAGTATCGGGAATCATTGAAAATATCTTCGTCTGTACAACGTCGCCGCGAGAAAGCCTTGCGTTCCGCCTGACGGGGGCCACATCATATTCCCGAGGGAATTGCGACCGTACGGTCGCAGCGGTTCCTTGAGGCTCTATAGGAT
>CAYOYT010000532.1:0-1983 GCA_964408245.1 uncultured Dongia sp.
AGCTGATCAGTTGAGAGCGGTACGTCTTCGCGCCATGAGGGCAAGTCTCTCGCGCGGATACTCCGCCACCGCTTCAACAAGCCGCAACAAAGCTGACGAAATCCCATCTTGCTTCGTTGTTGCGGCACCATCTACCGATTGGCCGAGCACCAACCGCGCGGCGATCGCTGGGTCAAGATCATGCGGAAGCCCCATGATCCAAGCCAGGAGCTTCATATGAGCCGTCTCATGAGTGACATTATCGAGAGCGGCCAAAGACGCGCGTAGCTCTGCAGCTTTGCAAGTTTGAAGGATAGCAAAAGTCATCATTCACCTCTGCCAGGCCCGCCGCCCGGTCGCATGAGTTTCAGCAGGTGATGGCAGGTCTCCTGGCTCACGGTTCGCTGCTTCCTACCGGCCTTCCCGAAATGCCAAGGCATTTCAGTGGCATTTTTGGTAGGAAGCTCACCGCTTACAGTTGCGGGGGCAGCCGCGGTATTGCACCGCGTTCCCTATTAATCATCGGCCCGCCGCGATAGGTGGTGGACTCAATGAACCATCGGCGCCGAACGTAATGGAGGCGTGCCCCAAAGGCAAAGGCTGCAATTGCCTCGGCTGCCCCCTTTCTCTAATTATTCCGGAAGCGACCATTTTTATCCCCCGCTTGACACTATAGGTCATATCGGCGATATCGGCTGTGGGCCACGCTCCCCCAACGGAGCGCTCCGTTCTGGAAGGAACGTCTCATGAGAAGACCGATTTTGCGGCCGATTCGACCACAATTTTCGTCCGGCCCCTGCGCCAAGCGCCCCGGTTGGTCCCCCGCTCTCTTCGACAATCAAGATATCAAGACGGCAACACATGGCCGGTCTCACCGATCGAAGGCCGGCAAGGACAAGCTGTCTGTCGTCATCGCTCAGTCGAAACGCATCCTAGCCATTCCCCTGGATTACCGCGTAGGGATCGTACCGGCATCCGACACCGGTGCCGTCGAAATGGCACTGTGGTCGCTACTCGGGCCAAATCCCATCACGGTCGTTGCCTTTGAAAGCTTCAGCGAAGAATGGGCCAGTGACATCATCAATGAGCTGCGCTTGCCCGCAAAGATTCGCCGCGCCGATTACGGCGTCTTGCCTGATCTTACCGATATCGACGCAGCGGATGATATCGTCTTTGCCTGGAATGGTACAACATCGGGCGTTCGCATGCCGCATGCGGATTGGATTGCGGACAATCGCGCCGGGCTGACAATTTGCGATGCGACATCGGCTGTCTTCGCCATGGATCTGCCCTGGCACAAGCTCGATGTCGTGACATGGTCTTGGCAAAAGGTGTTGGGTGGTGAAGGTGGTCACGGGATGCTGGCGTTATCTCCACGTGCTATTGAGCGCCTGCAATGCCATAAACCCGCCTGGCCAGTGCCCAAGATCTTCCGCCTGACGAAAGGTGGCAAGCTGATCGAGGGTATTTTCAAAGGCGAGACCATAAATACGCCCTCCATGCTTTGCGTCGACGACCAACTCGATGCGTTGACTTGGGCTGAGCATATCGGTGGATTACCGGGCCTGATCGCGCGCTGTGAAGCCAATGCGCAGGTGATAGCAGATTGGGTCGCGCGATGCGATTGGGCGGACTTCCTGGCACAAGATCCCGAGAATCGCTCATGCACCAGCGTGTGCCTCAAGATCACAGATAACTGGTTCACGGCCCATAACAAGGACAGCCAGCAGACCATTACGAAGGATCTCGTTGACATTCTGGAAAAGGAAGGTGTCGGTCTCGATCTCGGCGCCTATCGTGATGCGCCACCAGGCTTGCGCATCTGGTGTGGCGCCACCGTCGAACGCAACGACATCGAGGCGCTGTTACCCTGGCTCGACTGGGCCTATGCGACTGTCAAACAGAACGCGACATCGATCGCCAAGGAATCCTGACCATGCCAAAAGTACTTATCTCTGATGAATTGTCGCCCGCAGCCGTGCAGATCTTTAAAGATCGCGGCAT
>CAYOYT010000533.1:0-1982 GCA_964408245.1 uncultured Dongia sp.
GAAAAGACGTTTACGGGATGCAAGTTTCAACAATCGCTGTTGCACAAGACTGGAAGTGTTTTGTTCTGTGAAACACGCTGGAATAGGCTATTCGTGGTGGTCGAAGATGGTGTTCTTCGATATCGGATTACGTGCGATAGCCGGAAAGTAAAGTCCGACTCAAAGCTCTTGGTTGATCCGTCCTGCGCGATCCGATCTTTCTATAGAGGCACGCTGAGCATTGACACGGTCTTTTCCGAGCGCTATCTCGATTTCGGTTTTGACATGGCACGCGCAATCGAAAAGCATCTCTCAGAATTTGACAAGACTGACTCGTATCGTACAGGTTTGCCTAAGGGGGAATTGAAATGACTGTACTGAGTATTACCCAAGCCGAACTTGATGCGGTGCAGTCGCTGGCAGATCAAGGGCGTATTTCCGAAGGCTGGGGCATCCTGGCAGATCGAGGAGACGCCTATGCCTACTTTGTTAAAGGGGCCACCCATTAGCCGGCCGTTGTCAAGCGAGTAAAGCATTTCATGGCGGCGCAAGCCGCCGGTTTTGTACCTCATCCTCTCTCCCTCGCAGTAGCT
The DNA here is from genome assembly GCA_964408245.1 of uncultured Dongia sp. GTDB lineage: Bacteria > Pseudomonadota > Alphaproteobacteria > Dongiales > Dongiaceae > Dongia. The sequence goes on from CAYOYT010000533.1 coordinate 573, forward strand.
GACCGCGCCCGTTTCTTCAAATCGTGGCTGCGAACGAATCGCGCCAGTCACCCATCAGGATCAAGCGATCAGCGATGATCTGCTCTCGCCCTGGCGGCTTCGCCGCCCCAGAAGAACCTTGGTGCCGCTTCGTGTCCAATGGATTGCACAGACTCGTGGCTGCCGGTGTCCCAGCGCCAACCCCTTGTTGGCTCACGTTGCGGGCGATCCGCTGTGCTGCTCGGGTGACGGACAGCGGCATCCCATTCAGACTCATGGCTCGTCGTCCAGGCCCCTTACCGGGATTGCCGCCGCCGTCGTAACTCATGCGAAGCAGCGCCTCCCGTCAAAGGGAGTCCGCTCCTTCAGGATGTGGAAGCAGGCCCGGGCCAGCTTGTGCGCCAGCGCCTTGGTCGCCACCACGTTATTGGTCCTGGCTTTCTTGCGTTCGTAGAAGCGCTTGGCTTCGGCATTGAAGCGCAGGGCGAAGTTGGCGGCTTCGACAAAGGCCCAGACCAGATACTTGTTGCCGTTCTTGGTATTGCCCTCGCCCTTCTTCTTGCCATTGGACAGGCGCTGGCTATCGACGCAGCGCGCATAGGATGCGTAGTTGCCAACGGCAGGGAAGCGCTCGATTGGCCCTGTTTCCAGCAGGATGATCGCGGCCAGGATGCGACCGATGCCGGGAACGCTGGTCAGCAAAGCATATTCCGTCCGGTCCCCGAGCCTTTCTTGCAGACGCTTTTCCAGCAGATCGATCTGCGCACCGAGAGTGATTACGACCGCGAGGTTGCTCTCGACAGCTAGGGCGACATCGGCTGGCAGCGCCATCTGATTCACGTCGGCAGCCGTCAGGCGTTTGATGGCGTTACTGTTGATCGTCGCTCCCCGCTGTCGGGCCAGAATGTTCTCGATGGCGAGAATGTGGCTGGTACGACTGCGTACGAGCTGCATGCGCTTTCTCGCCAGATCGCGTGTCGCTCTGTGCTCCGGCGGCAGAATCGTTCCCGTGGGCAGGATGCCAAGACGCAGCAGATGCGCCAAGTGTCGGGCGTCCGCTTCGTCGCCGCTGTGCTTGAGGCCGTCATACTTCTTGATGGCACCGGTGTTGGCCAGCTTCACTTCGAATCCGGCATCCTGCAGGCCATCGACCAGCCAGTACCAGTTGTAGGTGGATTCAACCACCACGCCTGCCAACTCATGGCGCCAGGGTTGCAGGAATCCGACGATCTTCGCCAGATCGTTCGGCAAGCGCTTCTCCGCGACCACCCGATCTTCATCATCCGTTACCGTCACCACGCTGTTGTTTGAGTGCAGGTCAATTCCGCTATATTTCATGTCCGGCCTCCAGTGGTTATCGCAAGTTCGCAAACTCACTTTAACCCCACCGCCTCACCGCGGCGGGAGGCCGGCTAGATGATCTTCAGGCTC
>CAYOYT010000534.1:0-1978 GCA_964408245.1 uncultured Dongia sp.
ATCGAAGACCGTGACCTTGTTCTTCTTGAGCAGATGCTTCACACCGTTCGAGAGCTGACTTGCGACCTTGCGGGACCGATCGACGATCTTGGCAAGATCGAAAGTGACGTTGCTGGCAGAAAAGCCATAAGCATCAGCATGCTTCAGAAGATGACCTACCTCCGCGGAACGCAGCAGCGCCTTGGTGGGAATGCAGCCCCAATTAAGGCAGATGCCGCCAAGATGCTCGCGCTCGACGAGCGCCGTCTTCAGGCCTAGCTGTGCTGCGCGAATGGCCGCCACATAACCGCCTGGGCCACCACCGATCACGACGAGGTCGAAAGATGTATCCGTCATTGCGCGTTTCCCTCTATTGGGCCGTTAGTTCTTTGATGCAAGCGAGCTCGGCTGCATCTGTCTGTTCTTCAGCCACGTCGCTCGGTTTGATTTTGCCAGCGACTGCATATGTATCGAGTATTTTATTCACCGCGCAGGTACAGATTTGATCCATCTGCGCCGGCTGCAGCGCGGTGTTGAAGTCCGACTTCTTCAGCACTTCCGGTAGGCGCACCTTGCAGCCAAGAGCCATCGCTGACATTTGCTGCGCGCGCGCCTCCGGCGTCGACACATCGATCTCTCGCTGCATAGCCCACACGAAAAGCAGAGCCGCCAGTACAATCGCAGCAACTACGACGACAAGAAGGGTGCGCGCAAAAATCTTCATCGCCGGGCTAACACTTACTTACCCTGACATTTCTTTGCGAAATACGGCCTCATCTTCGAAGCGGCGGGCTCTTTTTCCGGATTCTGGGCGAAAGATATTATTTCTTCTGCCGATAAGTAGCTAACCACTGCTTGAGAGGTGCACGAACAATACTTTTCTATGCCGCTCGCTACTTTTGCATCTTTGGAATTCTTGCCAGTTGATACGATTTCAGCGTTCATGCCAGCCGTGCATTGACGCGCAAAGTAGTCGAAAAACTGTTTTTCAAGCGGCGGACGCAATTCCTCAGCCTGGCTTTGGAACGCTATCGCGGCGAGAAAGGCAGCACTTAGAATAGTAAATCGCATCATCACACCAGCATCGCCAAGGGGCTTTCGATCAAGCGTTTGAAAGCTGCCAGGAACTCGGCGCCGATGGCGCCATCGACGGCACGGTGATCGACCGACAATGTGCAGCTCATGACATTGGCAGCCGCCAGCTGGCCGTTCTTCACCACAGCTCGCTCCTCGCCCGCACCGACGGCCAGGATACAGGCCTGTGGCGGATTGATCACGGCACTGAAGGATTTGATACCGAACATGCCGAGATTGGAAACCGAGAAACTGCCGCCGGTATAATCTTCCGGCTTCAATTTTCCCTGCTTCGCGCGACCTGCCAGATCTTTCATCTCCGTCGAAAGCTCGGTGATGCGTTTCTTATCCGCATGACGCAGGATTGGCGTGATGAGACCGCCCGGAATGGCAACAGCCACCGAGATATCGGCCGATTTGTACATCTTCACACCGTCATCCGACCACGACGCGTTGGCAGCCGGCACCTGCATGAGAGCGATCGCGGAGGCTTTCACCACGAAATCGTTGACCGAAACCTTGTAGGCACCAGGCCCTTCCTTAGATGAGGCTGCGTTCACTTCCTCGCGCAGCTTCAGCAGCTTGTCGATTTGGCAATCCACTGTCAGGTAGAAATGCGGTACGAACTGCTTCGATTCTTGCAGGCGGCGCGCAATGGTTTTGCGCATCGATGTATGCGGAACAAGATCAAATGCCGGCTCGCCGAATTGCGCAGCGCCGGAAACGACCGGGGTAGATGCTGCCCCTTTCGCACCGCCCTTCGGCGCATGATCGACATCAGCCTTGACGATACGGCCGTTTGGACCACTTCCCTTGATGCCTGAGAGGTTGATCCCCAGTTGCTCGGCCATAAGCTTGGCGAGAGGACTGGCGATAATGCGACCACCGCCGCTCAATGGGGGTGCCACAGCAGCGGCTTTTGCAG
>CAYOYT010000535.1:0-1975 GCA_964408245.1 uncultured Dongia sp.
CTCTTAAAGTCCAGGTGACCATCCATTTGGTTCCGCAAAGACCGCGTCAGCCTTACCGCGTTTCCTGCGTCAACGATACCGGCGCCGTGGATCTCGTTTTCTTCAACCCACGTGTGGATTATCTAACGAGCCTACTGCCAGTCGGCGAGTGGCGCGTCGTTTCAGGCCGGGTTGAGCGTTATGCCGGTAACCTTAGCATGGTCCATCCCGATTATATTTTGCCACCAGAACGAGGGAGCGAGATCCAAAAGATCGAGCCCACCTACGGCTTAACTGCCGGGTTGACGCCGCGGCTGCTGCTCAAAGCCGTTGCTGCCGCGATCGAGCGAGCACCCGAGCCGCCAGAATGGATCGATGCCCATGTTATGAAGCGGCATCAATGGCCGAAATGGAAAGTTGCGCTCGAAAGCATTCATCATCCCCTCAATAGCGCCGATTTGGGCACCAACACACTTGCACGTCAGCGTCTAGTATATGACGAAGTGCTGGCGAGCCAAGTCGCTTTAGCATTGGTGCGCCAGCATAATCGACGTTTAGCCGGGCGACCTTGCGTTGCAACTGGTGGTCTCACATCGCGTGTCAAAGCTAAGCTTCCCTACGATCTAACATCATCACAGCGACAAGCCATCGAAGAGATTGCAGCCGATATGGCATCGCCACAGCGGATGTTACGTTTGCTCCAAGGGGATGTCGGCAGTGGCAAGACCGTCGTGGCACTCTTCGCCATGTTAATAGCTGCTGAGGCCGGTGGGCAGGCGGCATTGCTAGCCCCAACAGACATTCTGGCGCGGCAGCATTTTGCGACTCTCGAACCGTTATTACGGGTGGCTGGGCTTCAGTTGGAACTATTGACCGGCCGCGACAAGGGCAAAGCGCGCGAACGCATTCTTGATGGTCTAGCCTCCGGCGAGATTGCACTCGTCGTGGGCACGCACGCACTGGTGCAAGAGACTATCACCTTTCACGACTTGCGCTTGGCGGTAGTAGATGAGCAGCATCGATTCGGCGTCCAGCAACGTGTTGCTTTATCGGAAAAAGGCAAAGGCGTCGATCTACTCGTCATGACAGCAACGCCAATCCCGCGCACATTGATGCTGACTGCCTATGGCGATATCGATGTTTCACGCCTAACGGAAAAGCCGCCTGGACGCCAACCAATCGATACGCGCACCATTCCTATCGACCGGTTAGATGAAGTGGCCGGAAGATTAAAAAGCGCAATTTCGCGGGGTTCTCGCATCTATTGGGTTTGCCCATTGGTGGATGAATCGGAGATCGTCGATCTGGCAGCGGCCAGCGAACGCTATGAGATGCTGCGACATGTCTTCGGGCTTCGTGCCGGCCTGGTACATGGACAGATGAAAGCAACTGATCGCGACAAAGCCATGGCACAATTCCAGGCGGGCGAAATCGACATCCTCGTAGCGACCACCGTTATAGAAGTTGGTGTCAACGTACCAGAAGCGACGGTCATGGTCATCGAACATGCCGAGCGCTTTGGCCTGGCACAGCTGCATCAGTTGCGCGGCCGCGTGGGTCGTGGGACCGGCAAATCCAGTTGCATATTGCTTTACCAAATGCCACTCAGTGAAACAGCCAAATCGCGGCTTGCCATCATGCGCGACACTGAGGACGGCTTCCGGATCGCTGAAGAGGATCTAAAACTACGCGGCGCTGGTGAGCTTCTCGGAACCCGCCAGAGCGGAACACCGGAATTTCATCTCGTCGATCTTACCGTTCATGCCGACCTTATTCAAATCGCCCGAGACGATGCACGCTTGATCCTAGAAATGGACCCTGAGCTGGTAAGCGAGCGCGGCTTTGCCCTACGCGTCCTTCTCTATCTGTTCGAGAAAGACGCCGTGGTGAAAACCATCAGGTCAGGTTGATACTTTATTCCCTGCAAGGGTTTTACCTGGCGCCACAATACCGCCTGAAACAACCAGCTTGATACCGTCTTCAACCGACATCTCGA
>CAYOYT010000536.1:0-1968 GCA_964408245.1 uncultured Dongia sp.
ACCGAGATCAGCCCTCTGCTGCCTTTACCTGCTGTGATAAACGGCCGGTCGATCGCGCCCGTGCGACCTCTCGCCGGGCGGCAGAACGATGCTGATGACAGCGCTTATCTCGTACCAGTCTCGTCCAGGGTCGATTCTGGGGTCGATAGGGGCTCGGATGCGACCGCCGGCAATGACCGCGCCAAGCAATTTCGCTTCCGCGTGGTTGATGGCGGGCGCAGCGATACCCTGGGTAATGCGGAATTGCCCACCGCGACCCGTCAGGGGACGACGCAGCAAGCGGCCAGTGAACAGGCGCTGGGCCGTGATGCCTCTGTTGGCGGCCAGAAACAGATTCCTCTGGGCACCTTCTCGGCTCCTTTTCTCGCCCAATTGATCGCTCAGGAAGAATTACAGCCTGGTCTTTACGATCCGCCGATCAAGCAGGCTGACCGGGCCTATCGTCTGGCGGGTGCCCAACCGGCCTTGAACGATCCTGACAACGGCGTTGCTCGTTTCAAGATCGCTGTCTAATTCTTGCGAGAGAATCGCTACAGCTACTAATCTGCCGCTTAAGATGACACCTTTCGGACAGAAGCTGCGTAATCTCCGGCAGGCCCATGGCCGGCAGCTCAAGGATATGGCGCGGGCCTTGAAGGTCAGTTCCGCTTATCTCTCGGCCCTCGAACACGGCCACCGGGCGCGACCTAAGACCGGCTTTGTGCAGCAGGTCGCTGCCTATTTCAATCTTGCCTGGGACGAGGTCGACGATCTCAAAGCGCTCGCCGACCTCTCCGATCCCAAGATCAGCATCGATACCGGCGGGCTCTTGCCCGTGGCAACCGAGCTCGCCAACCGGCTCGCGCAGCGTATCGGCGAGCTCGACGAGCTGGCTCTGACTGCGCTCAACGAGCAATTGAAGCCTAAATAGACTTCCTTCAGCATGTGGTACATGGAGGCTGCCGAGTCGGTGGCACACGAATTCAGGATCACCGAATGAGCGTTGAGCGGCAGGCAAGCTGGGGCGAGGCCCTCACCGTTTATTTTACAGGTCGCCAGCTCATCATTTTTGTCATGGGTTTTGCCAGCGGTTTGCCGCTGCTCCTCACACTGTCGACGCTGTCATATTGGCTGTCAAAGGTCGGGGTCGACAAAACCACGATCGGTCTTTTCACGCTGGTCGGCTTGCCCTACACATTCAAGTTTGTGTGGTCACCGGTTATCGATCAAGTGCGCTTACCCTTGCTTCATCGATTGGGGCACCGCAAAAGTTGGCTCCTGCTTATCCAGCCACTGCTCGCCGTCGCGATTTTTTGTATGGGCCAATCGGATCCAGCATTGGCGCCGCTGGTGACGGCGTCTCTGACATTGGCGGTTGCGTTTTTTGCGGCGAGCCAAGACATCGTGATCGACGCCTATCGCATCGAAATTTTGCGCCCCGAGGAGCAGGGGGCGGGGGCGGGATCGACACAGGTTGGCTATCGGATCGGCCTTCTGCTGGCCGGCGCTGGTGCTTTTGCAATGTCCGATTTCTTTCCGTGGTCACTGGTTTTTTCGGTATTGGCTGCCGTCATGGTGTTGTGCGCAGTCTTCACCTTGTTCATTCCGGAACCCGATCGCGGCACCATGACCAGGGCAGCACCACGGCGCTCCTATCAAGAATGGATCAGAGAAGCGCTCATCGATCCTTTTGCCGATTTCTTGCGTCGACCTGCTGCGATTGTGATTCTTCTCTTCATCCTCTTCTATAAATATGGCGATGCTTTTGGCGGTGCGATGGCAAACCCATTCTACAACGAACTCGGATTTACCGGCGTCGAACTGGCTGAGTTTTCTAAGGCCTACGGTATGATCGCGTCGCTGGTCGGCGCCCTCGGGCTGTTCTTGCTGCCCAACCTGGACATCCACGGCAAGGCGAAAGCGGCCCGCCTCGAGTTCAACCACGTGTTGACCGGCTTCATCGACCTCGTGGCGCTGGAACGCCGCGCC
>CAYOYT010000537.1:0-1967 GCA_964408245.1 uncultured Dongia sp.
ATCGACCGGATCGGAGACTCCGGGGTCATAGACAAGGACGACGGAAAAGGGAGAAAGCCTGCCTCGAAGCCCTGACATCGTCGACATTGACTTGATATGTTTGACAAAAATGACATTTCTCAGTTCTCGCTTGGATTACCAACTGAGCTCTCCGACAATCGAATCCACGGTCCGCAATAGCCTTAACCTGGGCAATCCTTTGGGTTAGGTTGTGAAATCCTTCACATGAGCTTCCCAGGAGGCCCTCATCAGCACCGACTCTCCCAGCAGCGCTACCGCCTGTGGCAATCTCGCCACCCTCGCCGTCCGCGCGCAGTTACTAGCTAAAAGTTTCCTTTTCCGCGACCTGGAACAGGAACTTCTTGAACGCGTAGCACGCCTGTGTCAGCCGCGACGCCTGGCCGTGGGCGAGACTTTGTTCTGGGAAGGCGAACCGGCTGACGCGCTCTATGGCGTCGCCAAGGGCTTGATCCGCATTTGGATACATGGTCCCGACGGGCGCGAGCTGACGCTCAATCTGACGGAGAGCGGCGACTTCTTCGGCGAGATCGCCCTCCTCGATGGACTGCAGCGCACTGCCAGCGCCAGCGCGCTTGCGGATACAGAAATGCTCAACGTGCCGCGCGCCGCCTTCCTGGAGCTAATGAAGTCGGAGCCGAAACTCGCCCTCCACATTATTGAACTCTTGTGCGAGCGTCTGCGCCAAAATACTGACCGCATCCGCGATGCTGCCTTCCTCGACCTGGGCACGCGCCTGGCCAAGACACTAGAAGCCCTGGCGATGGGCCATGGCGAGGAATGCGATGAGGGTATTATCATCACTGTTAAGCTTAATCAGAGCGAGCTTGCCCAGCTCCTTGGCGTTACGCGCGAGGCAGTCAACAAGCAACTGAAACAATTCGTGGAAAGCGGACTCATTGCCACCAAGGGTAGCCGCATCGTGGTCCGTGACAGTGCCGGGCTTTCCGTCCGCAGCAAAATGAAGGAAGAGAGCGCTTAAGTTCCAATGACTGACGTTCCACTCGATGACACTTCTCTCTGGTTCGAAATCTTTATCGTCTTCATGCTGATTCTACTGAACGGCTTTTTTGCCATGTCGGAGCTCGCCATAGTCTCGGCGCGCCGAGCACGACTAAAGCCGCTCGCCGATGGCGGGCATCGGGGTGCCAGGAAAGCACTGGAACTCGCCGATGACCCAACGCAGTTCCTGTCCAGCGTGCAGATTGGCATTACTCTTGTCGGCATCGTCGCTGGCGCCTATTCAGGCACAAAACTTTCGGCGCCACTCGCCGTGGCACTCGATGAGTGGTCACTGATTTCCGCTTACGCCTATCCGATCGCGGTGACGCTGGTCGTTGCAACCATCACTTATCTCTCTCTTATCGTTGGTGAGCTGGTACCTAAACGCATCGCCATGAACCACGCGGAATCAATCGCGATGGCCGTCAGCCGGCCGATGGCACTTATTGCCAAAATTGGCGCGCCTCTCGTCTTCATCCTACGCGTTTCTACCAATGCCCTCCTCACCCTCATCGGACTCAGCGCCGACCGCGATACAGCGGTCACGGAAGAAGAAGTGAAGACAATGGTGGCCGAAGGCACCGAAAGCGGTGTCTTCGACAAAGAAGAGCGGCATATGATCGACCGCGTACTACATCTCGCGGATTACACCATCCGCTCAATAATGACGCCGAGGCCAGATATTGACTGGATCGATCTCGGCGACCCCATGGAGTCGGTCACCGAGCAAATTCGTGGGAGCAAGCACACGCGTCTGCTGCTGTGCCAAGGTAGTGTCGACGAGGTGATTGGCGTCGTGCACACCAAGGACATGTTGCATCAATTGATGGAGAATCAACCGCTCGACCCGCAAGCCGTGGCAAAACCGGCAATGACTCTGCATGAGACCACGACAATCCTGCGACTTCTCGAGCTTTTTCGTGGGTCGCCGAGCCACATAGCCGTTG
>CAYOYT010000538.1:0-1954 GCA_964408245.1 uncultured Dongia sp.
GGATCTCCTTAGTCTTCATCAGATGGTGGATATAGCCACGCACATAAGACGAGCAGGCTGGGCATTTGCACAAAGGATCGATCGGCCGATCATCGGTCGCGTGGCGAGCATTGCGCATGTTGAGATCGCCATAGCGCGTGTGCGCCAGGCCTGTGCGGCCGGAGCGCGTTGGCATCACGCAATCGAACATATCGACACCGCGCCCGACCGAACCAACGAGATCGCCTGGTTTGCCGACACCCATCAGATAGCGTGGGCGATCGGCCGGCAGAAAATCCGGCGTGTAATCGAGCACGCTGAACATTTGCTGTTGTCCTTCACCAATGGCAAGGCCACCGATGGCATAACCGTCGAAACCGATGTCGATCAGTGCTTTTGCCGATTCTGCGCGCAAATGTGGATAGATACCGCCTTGCACGATGCCGAATAGCAGGTACCCATCACGATCGTGGAAGGATTTGCGGCAACGCTCTGCCCAGCGCATCGAGCGGCGCATGGAGGATGCTGCCTCCTCCGGTGTGGCCGGAAAGGCCGTGCATTCATCGAGAACCATCGTGATGTTAGAATCGAGGAGGTACTGAATCTCAATCGAGCGCTCAGGTGTGAGCATGTGCTTCGAGCCATCGATATGCGAGCGGAACTCGACACCATTCTCGTTGATCTTGCGTAGATCGGAAAGGCTCATCGCTTGAAAGCCGCCGCTGTCGGTCAGGATTGGCCCGGGCCAGTTCATGAATTTGTGGAGGCCGCCGAATGACGCCACGCGTTCTGCACCCGGCCGCAGCATCAAGTGATAGGTATTGCCGAGCACGATCTCAGCACCCGTCGCCTTGACCGATTCCGGTAGCATCGCCTTTACCGTACCGACGGTTCCCACCGGCATGAAAGCGGGGGTGTTGATCATGCCATGCGCCGTCTGCAATCGCCCGCGCCGTGCTTTGCCGTCCGTACCAAGGAGATCGAAACGGCCGCTCATGATGCGCGTTCCAGCAACGAGGCATCGCCATAGGAGAAAAAGCGATAGCCGGTAGCGATGGCATGATCGTAGGCCGCTTTCATGCGCTCTCGGCCGGCAAATGCGGAGACCAGCATAAACAGCGTCGATTTCGGCAAATGGAAATTGGTCATGAGCATGTCGACGATTTGGAATTTGAAACCAGGCGTGATGAAAATATCCGTAGTCGCCGCGAAGGGCAAAAGTTGACCGTTCTCGGCAGCACTCTCCAGGAGGCGTAGGCTGGTCGTACCCACGGCGACGATGCGCCGGCCATCCCCCTTCGCGCAATTGACAGCTTGCGCCGTTCCGGCATCGATCTCGCCATATTCAGCATGCATCTTATGCTCATTTACATCGTCGACCTTCACCGGCAGAAAGGTGCCGGCACCGACATGGAGTGTCACACACCGTTGCTCGATGCCCTTGGCGGTAAGCCGCTCCAGCAGCGCTGGCGTAAAATGGAGCCCGGCGGTCGGTGCTGCTATGGCGCCCTCGCGTGCTGCAAAGATGGTTTGATAATCGCTATCATCTTGCCGCTCGACGGCGCGGGATTTGCGGATATAGGGCGGCAGCGGCATCCAGCCATGCTGCGCAAGACAAGCGCGAAATTGCGGTTCGTCGATGCCGAAATCGAGCTGGATCTGTCCATCAGCCGCCTTTTCTCGGACAATAGCTGCAAAGCCAGGGGCGAAGGCGACGCTGTCGCCAAGGCGCAATTTCTTGCCTGGGCGCGCGAACGCCCACCAATTAACCGTATTGCCGCTCGCTTTATCTGGGGCGACCCGCTCTAGCAGGGTTACCTCAATTCGCGCTTGACCGCGACGGCCTTCGAGCTGGGCGGGTATGACCTTGGTGTCATTCATCACCAATAGATCGCCTTCCCGCAGAAGATCGGGCAGATCACGCACAACCCTGTCCGAAAAGCCGCTTACATGCACATGAAGCAAACGTGCGGCC
>CAYOYT010000539.1:0-1950 GCA_964408245.1 uncultured Dongia sp.
GAAGAATGTCGGCACCAAGCTTTTCTGCGTGTCGGGTCACGTGAATAAGCCATGCAACGTCGAAGAAGAGATGGGCATTCCTCTGAAGGAACTCATCGAGAAGCATTGCGGTGGCGTGCGCGGTGGCTGGGATAATCTGCTGGCGGTCATTCCCGGCGGATCGTCGGTACCGATGCTACCCAAGCATATTTGTGATGATGTTTTGATGGACTTTGACTCGTTGCGTGCGGTCCAGTCTGGCCTCGGCACCGCGGCGGTTATCGTCATGGATAAGTCGACTGATCTCATCGAGGCGATCACCCGTTTTGCCCATTTCTACATGCATGAAAGCTGCGGCCAGTGCACACCCTGCCGCGAAGGCACCGGCTGGATGTTTCGCATCATGACGCGTTTCGTGAAAGGGGACGCCGATCCTTCCGAGATCGACATGTTGCTAGAGATCTCGAAGCAAATCGAAGGTCACACCATCTGTGCGCTCGGTGATGCGGCAGCGTGGCCGATCCAGGGCTTGATGCGTCATTTCCGCCCGGTGGTTGAGCAGCGGATGCTCGATTTCCGTGGCCGCAAGGCAGCTGAGTAGGGCTGGGAGTAGGGATCTAGATTATGCCGAAGATGACAATTGACGGGGTTGAGATCGAGGTGCCGGCGGGTATTACTGTCCTGCAGGCCTGCGAGCTCGCCGGCAAAGAAATCCCGCGCTTCTGCTATCACGAGCGCCTCTCCGTCGCCGGCAATTGTCGCATGTGCTTGGTCGAGCAGGAAAAGGCCCCGAAGCCGGTAGCTTCCTGCGCGATGCCGGTTGCAGAAGGTATGGTGATCAAGACCGACAGCGCCATCGTCCACAAGGCCCAGAAGGGCGTGATGGAGTTCCTGCTGATCAACCATCCGCTCGATTGCGCGATCTGCGATCAGGGTTGGGAATGCGATCTGCAGGATCAAGCTGTGGCCTTTGGTAAAGGCTTCTCGCGATATCACGAGGAAAAGCGCGCTGTCACCGACAAGGATTTTGGGCCGCTGGTGAAGACCGAGATGACGCGTTGCATCCAATGCACGCGCTGCATCCGCTTTGCGACCGAAGTCGCCGGCGTTGAAGTGCTGGGTGCCGTCTCGCGCGGCGAGCACATGGAAGTAACCACTTATGTCGAGAAGGGAATCGCTTCGGAACTTTCCGGCAATCTCATCGATCTCTGCCCGGTCGGCGCGCTCACTTCGAAACCTTACGCTTTTACCGCGCGCCCGTGGGAGCTCGCCAAGACTGAATCAGTCGATGTTTCCGACGCGGTTGGTGTCAATATCCGCATCGATTCCCGGGGTCGCGAAGTTCTGCGCATTCTGCCGCGCCTTAATGAAGATGTGAATGAAGAATGGCTCGCCGATAAGGGCCGTTTCTGGGTTGACGGTCTAAAGCGCCAGCGCCTCGATCGTCCCTTCGTGCGTGAGAACGGTAAGCTGCGGCCAGCCAGCTGGAATGAGGCTTTTGGCGCGATCGCCGCAAAGCTCAAAGATGTCGACGGTAAGCGCATTGCTGCCATCGTTGGCGATCAATGCGATGCCGAAAGTATTTTTGCGCTCAAGGAGTTGATGACATCTCTTGGTTCGCCTCATATCGATTGTCGTCAAGATGGCGCCGCAGCGGATGTCAATGTTCGATCCTCCTATCTTTTCAATTCTACGATCGCCGGCCTCGATAAGGCCGACGTCATTGTGCTGATCGGTACCAATCCGCGCTGGGAAGCACCGATTTTGAATGCCCGCATCCGCAAGCGTTACTTAAAGGGTGGCCTCAAGGTTGCGAGCGTTGGCAGCGTCGGCGAGCTTACCTAGCCTGTCGAGATGCTGGGAGCCGGCGGCGAAACGCTGATCCAGCTTGTCAGCGGATGCCATTCCTTCGCCGAGGTGCTGTAGAACTCCAAGGCGCCGATTATCATTGTTGGCAACGTTGTGCTGGCG
>CAYOYT010000540.1:0-1936 GCA_964408245.1 uncultured Dongia sp.
GGTCGCTGCGATGCGATGGAGGAAATTCGTGGGGGATGTCGATATTCAATCGCTGCGTCATGCGAACATAAAACGCCGACTTAAGCTGCGGCGCAAGGCTAGCACCGACTTTATCGGGGAATGTGTCTGCAAATGCAGATAGTTTATGAAAATGTCGGGTCAATTGACGAAGATGGCGCACCCCGCCCCGGCCGAATGGCGTATCGGCGTTGATTGGAACGTAAACAGAACCTATGATGCGCCCTTGGCATATGAGTAATCGGTACAACGCGCCGGTGCCCGCTTTCGGCGATGTACAGCCGCGCTTCCTTATCATCGGCCTTGCTCCCGGCTTGCACGGCGCCAACCGCACGGCCAATGGCTGATGGGCATGAACTTGGTGACGACGCTAAGGCAGATTGCGGCACCGATGCAGCGTCTACTTATGCTGGATTCATCCTGACGCGTCATTGGCGCGATACCCCCGTCGGCACGGAAATCGATTTTTGGCTAGCGAGCGATGACGGTCCAAAGCAAATTCGCTTGACGGCACGATCGGCATTATCGAGCACATGAGCGTAAAGGGTGAATCCTGTACACCTACGTCTTGCGGAAATCTCCGAGTTACTGAATTGCGGACATTATGTCGGCTTGTTCAGAACCAGAACATTGATATAGCCGAGGAACGACTTTCGCACTGTCGGCGTCCCGATCGCTTCCAGAGCGATAATGTGTTCAAGCTCGCCCCGGAGCTGGCCACGCACATGTTCATGGAAATTGAACCGCATCGGGAAGGAAGCTATCAATCCCAGGATGCTTTGCGGACTGCCGTAATCGGTTATGACCAGGCGGCCGCCGGGCGCCAGGACTCGCCACATTTCCTGCAATGCCTGCTGCTTCAAGGCGCTCGGCAAATGGTGGAAAAAGAAAGAACTGGTGACGGCATCCAACTCGCCATCTTCCAAGGGCAGAATCTCGGCAGCAGCAACCTCAAATCGCACGTGAACGCCTTCTCGCTTGGCACGTTGCCGGGCGAGATCGATCATGCCAGGGGTCGCGTCAATTCCCATGGCATAGCCGCGAAGCGATGTGCTCGACGACGCTACGATCGCAGCAGCGACGACCGCCAGCTCTCCGGTTCCGCATCCAATATCGAGAATTCTTTGACCTGGCGCGACATCCGCGGTTTCCAAGGTAGCAGCAAGAATTTCCCGTCGCCGGCCAAAGCTTAGACAGTTCTCGAGAAAGTCCACCAGCTTCACTCGGCCATCCACCCGAACGCCCAAAGTCTGAGGTCCGTCGGAAGCGAAGATAGTCCCCTCTTCGATGGCTCCGGCGGCGTAAGCAAGCTGGCGTACTAAGAACACGCTGATACAAATGAGGCCCAATGGCAGCGCAATAACCAGATAGAACTCTTCTGCGTGTGGCACACCATGCTCCGCCAATTCCGCCAATGCGAAAGCACCCACACCAAACGCTAATAGCGCCAAGTAAGCTCGCCAAAGGGATTCCTCCGCCACGGATGTCGGCAAGCCCATGACCGCACCTGCCCAGGACTGTCGTGGCATGGCGTGGCTTTTGAATTCGGCCTCGCGAATCTGAAGGCTTGCCGCCCAAGCCAGTAAAATTGCTCTGGCACCCACGCCGAATGCAGCCACGAACGCCACGATAGGCGCACCTAACTGGACAATCGGATAATGAAGTCCTTCCTGGGCTTCAAAAATATCTTCGAGGTCGAGCATGCCGGCTATCAAACCTACTGCGCTGACGGCCAGCAACGCATAGCGCAAGTAGCTACCCCTGAGGGCCGCGCGTTCCGACTTTTCTGCCCCCTTCTTGATATCTGAGTGTGGCTGCGCGCCCATCGAGTCGCTCACATTGCGTCGCAGCTCTTCCGGCAGACGCCCACGCACGGCAAACCAGCACATGCGCAAATCGGCAACAGCGATCCAAAACA
>CAYOYT010000541.1:0-1925 GCA_964408245.1 uncultured Dongia sp.
AGAGTTTGCAACCGATGCATAGATTCTCATTTACTAAGACGATCCCGTCCGCAGCGCGTTTGAATGAAGCGCCGGTTGGACAGACGGTGACACAATCTGGCTTCTCGCAATGCAGGCAAGATTTTGGAAAATGGACCGTGCGACCCTCGGCGCCTTCACCGGCTTCAAAGGTATGAATGCGATTGAACCAGATGCCACTGGGATGTTCACCAAAGGCATCAAAGTCGGTGAGTGGCGCCATATGGCCGCCGGCATTCCATTCCTTGCAATTGACCGCGCAGGCATGGCAGCCGACGCAGATATCGAGATCGATAACTAACCCCAGGCGGCGTGTGGCTGGATCGGTCGGCAGCGAAGTCATTCCACTGCTCCCTTCTTGAGAGCTGCACCATAGCGGATAGTCTGTTCTGGTTCCCGACCGCGCCGTGGCTGTGCCGCAAAGCTCGGCTCGGTTACGCCAGCTTCTTCATTCGAGCATTTGCGTAATTTGATTTTGAGATCGAACCATGCTGCCTGACCGGTTATGGGATCGGAATTGGTATAGCGATAGCCGTCCTCCCGAGGGGGTAGTAATTCGCTGATGACGTGATTGAGAAGAAAGCCTACCTTGGCCTCAGGTGCCTGAGGCACCAGATTCCAGGCGCCCTTGCGCTTACCGATCGCATTCCAGGTCCACACCGTGCCGGGATGAACACCATCCATCAACTTGACCTCTGCCTTAACGCGGCCATGCGCGCTTTCGATCCAGACCCAATCGCCATCTATGAGGTCTAGCTCAGCCGCCGTGAGGCGATGAACAAAAAGCGGATTGCGTGTTTGCAGCTGGCGTAACCAGACGTTATGCGTACCCCAAGAATGATACATGTGCATCGGTCGCTGGGTCAGAGCATGGAGCGGATACTTGTCATGGATATCGTCCTCACCGAAAGGTGGGTACCAGAGCGGAAGCGGATCGGCAAAGGCACGTAAGCGGGCCGCATCTGATTCATTGGCGGGCTGCCTTGTACCGAAACCCTCCGCTGCCAGCTGAAAACGCCGCATCGGTTCGGAATAAAGCTGCAGCACCATTGGATCGGGATTGTCGATCAAGCCATGTGTGGTTGCCCATTTCAGATAATCGAGATTACCGAAGCGATTAAAACGCGCGTTCTCAGGAATATCCATTTTGTAGAAACAGCCATTCGCGACATAGCGGTCCAGTTGATCAGGATTGGGCTTGCCGCGACCTTCTTCCGAGCCATCGCCGCGAAAGCCGCTGAGCATGCCAATGCCGGGTTTACGTTCGTGTTTGACGATATAGTCGCGAAGACCCCGCGGATATAGCGGCGATCCGTCATCAGCCACCATACCCGGTAGCTTCAGTCGCGCACCAAGATCAAGCAAGACATCTTGAAATGGACGCACATCGCGATCTGGTTTGAGAACCGGTTGACGGATAGCGTCGCCTGCTGCATCGGCATGACTGATCGGTCGATCAAGTAGCGAGATGCAATCCCAGCGCTCAAGATAGGTCGTATCCGGCAGAACCAGATCGGCGAAAGCCACGGTCTCGGAATAATAGGCATCGCTATAGATGAGATAAGGAATGCGATACTCACCGGTGGCTGGATCCTTGTCCTTCAACATGTCCATTGTGCCCGCCGTGTTCATCGACGAGTTCCACGCCATGTTAGCCATGTAAAGGAAGAGCGTGTCGATCGGATAAGGGTCACCCTTCCAGGCGTTGTGAATCACCATATGCATCAGGCCATGGAGGGCTAGGGGTGCTTCCCAGGAAAAGGCCTTGTCGATGCGCAATGGGCGCCCGAGATTGTCGACCAGAAGATCTTGTGGTCCTTGTGGAAATCCCAATGGCATACCGGCTAAGGATTGATTTGGCCCAACCATGGGAGATGGCGTTGGGCCGGAACCCGGTACCTTAGGGA
>CAYOYT010000542.1:0-1921 GCA_964408245.1 uncultured Dongia sp.
CTTCATAACAGCCTGAGATCTAAGATTATCTGCAGCTGTGTAGGAAAGAACTTCAATCAGACCACAGCGTTGAAATGCATCCTGCAGCGCTGCTTGTGAGGCTTCCGTGGCAAAGCCATTACCCCATGCATCGCGAGCTAATCTCCAACCGATATCGAAGTGGCGGCCAAGCGGATAATCTACTGCCAATGGCCTCACACCTGCGTAGCCGATGAAAGCTCCTTGCGGGGTTTCAATGGCCCATCGCGTGAATCCCAGGTGCTGGAAAGCAGATCTATATCGATCAAACTTTTCGTCACTCTCTCGGCTGTCAAGAGGCCGCTCATAATCCCACATGACAACAGGATCAGCATTCAGCAGAGCAAATGACTCACGATGTCCTTCATTCCAGCTTCGTAACCTCAAGCGTGCTGTCTCAATTACAGTCATTTGGCCTCCAGAAGAGAACCATCTTACATACAGTCATTCTGACGATATCATCAAGGACCTTACTCAAGCTCTCGATCAGACGGATATTCAAGACCGACTAAGCAAAAAAGATCGCTTGATGGGTGCGGATGTGTCAGCGCGATCAGAGAAAAAGGGATCGGGACCGCTTCATATGGCACGCTTTAAATACTGTTCCAGCCATATGCTGTAACGCGAACCCCCAAAGCAGAGCAGAAAGTAGATGAGGCCGACAAACAGGAACGCTTCGTCATAGAAACCAAGCCAGATCGGATCCATCGCAGCATTGCGACCAGCGTTCAACATGTCGAACAGACCGATCACGACGACAAGCGACGTACTCTGCAGAATACCGATCGCGAGATTGACCAGAGCCGGAATAACAGATCGAATAGCTTGCGGCAGAATGACCAGCCGCATCTTCCCCCAATAGCCAAAGCCAAGTGAATCGGCGCCCTCAAACTGGCTCAAGGGGATCGCCTGTACCCCGGCCCGCAAAATCTCTGCCAGATAGGCAGAATAGAACAAGGTCAGCGCAATCTCCGCACGGGCGAGTTTTGCCAGCGTGATGTCCGATAGCATCATCGGCACCAGCAGCATTGCGACGTACAGAACAGCAATCATCGGTACGCCGCGCATGATCTCAATGAAGACGATGGCGAGCGTCCGGATCCCACCCAGACGCGATCGCCGCGCCAACGCGAGCGCTAGGCCAATCGGGAACGCACCGGCAAAACCGAATATCGCAATAAGAATCGTCAGGACAACACCACCCCATTGGTCGCTCGGCACGCGCGACGCAATGCCCCCGCCCGACATGAGCATCCAGGTTGCCACGATCACAATCAGCCAAATCGACACGAGACTTGGCCGCCAGAACCGTGGCATGCCGGTCACCGCGACAAGGCAGAATGCCAGCCCAATGACAATGCTCGGCCGCCAATGCTCGGCGGGCGGGAAGAAGGCGAACAGAATGAATCTGAGCTTTGCGCCAATGAAGGCCCAGCATGCCCCGTTGGCGCCCGCGCACGCCGCCGCATCACCAATCCATACCGCATCCAGCACGGCCCATCGGAATAGCGGCGGGAGTATCCACGCACCCAATCCGACAATGGCCAGGGTTATGATTGTGTTGAGGATCGAGCCAAACAGGCCGCGCCATAGACGCTGCAATGCAAAGCGATCAGTCTTCGCCTGATCTGAATTGTTCGTCGCCATCAGCCCCGGTTTTCACGCGCCAGGATGCGCTTATTGTAGCGGTTGATGAGTGCCGAGATGGAAAGGTTGATTGTTAGATAGGTGCCGACCAGAATGACGAGGGTCTCAAATGCCTGCCCAGTCTGGTTGGCCGTGGTATTGATGACGCTGACGAGATGAGGAAAACCGATCGCCACCGCAAGGCTCGAATTCTTGGTGAGATCCAGGTAACTCGACGTCATGAGGGGGGTGATCACCCGCATCGCCTGCGGCAGGA
>CAYOYT010000543.1:0-1911 GCA_964408245.1 uncultured Dongia sp.
ATAGTCACTGGCAACGTTCTTGGAACTAAGCCCTGGTCGCGCGATGCCATAATTTGCACACAGCAAATCGAAGACGCAGGCGACCGGGACTTTCTCGCCCTTCAGGTCAAGGTAACGCACCGGGACTTCGCGCCGCAGGATATCCTGCTGGCGGTTGGCTTCAAAATAGCCATGTTCGTGAATTTGCCCTCCAAAATATGGAAAGCCCACATCGACGACACCGTCCTGGCGGCCAAGCAGCGATTTGCAAGGTTTGAATTCCGCACCGGTGCGAGCATTGGTCGGCGCGATATTCCATTTGCCATCGTCGCCCCAGCGGAAGCCTATCGAGCCGGTCGGCACCACAACGTCGCCCGTATGTTCATCAAAGCAAACGGTCTTCCATTCCGGATTGTTCGCTTCAGCCAGCTGGTCAGCAAAGTCGGCAGCGCGCAGCATCCGTCCCGGCGCATAGTAGTCGCCACGCTTGTCCAGCTTGACCAGGAAAGGCATGTCCGTATAGGTGCGGCAGTAGGAGTCGAAATACTCGGACGGGTTCTCAAGATGAAATTCCTTGAGAATGACGTGGCCCATAGCCATTCCCAGGGCGGCATCCGTGCCCTGCCGTGGGTGCAGCCATATATCGCCGAATTTGGACGCTTCGGAATAGTCTGGGGTAATCGTAACGATCTGGGTGCCGCGGTAGCGGGCTTCGGTCATGAAGTGGGCGTCAGGCGTACGCGTCTGCGGCACATTCGAGCCCCACATGATGATAAAACCGGAATTGTACCAGTCGGCACTTTCCGGCACGTCGGTCTGCTCGCCCCAGGTCTGGGGCGAGGAGGGGGGTAAGTCGCAGTACCTATCATAGAAACTCATGCAGACGCCACCGATCAGCGATAGGTAACGCGATCCGGCGGCATAGGACACCATCGACATCGCCGGAATGGGGGAGAAGCCGATGATGCGATCAGGTCCGTGTTCCTTGATGGTATGAATATTGGCGGCGGCGATGATTTCCGAAGCTTCTTCCCATCCGGCGCGAACAAAGCCTCCCTGGCCGCGGGCTTTCTGGTAGGACTCGCGCAGCGCCGGGTCGGCTTGTATCGCCCGCCAGGCACCAACGGCGTCGCCGCCATTCTGAGCCTTGGCCTGACGCCAGAGCTTCAGCAGCTTTTTGCGAATCATCGGATACTTCAGGCGATTGGCGGAGTAAATATACCAGCTATAGCTCGCGCCGCGGGCGCAACCGCGCGGCTCATGGTTTGGCAGATCTGGGCGCGTTCGCGGATAGTCGGTCTGCTGCGTCTCCCAGGTAATCAACCCGTTCTTGACATAGATTTTCCACGAGCAGGAACCCGTGCAGTTCACGCCATGCGTGGAGCGGACAATTTTGTCGTGCGCCCACCGGTCACGATATGCACTTTCCCAACCGCGGTTCTCATCTGTCGTGATGCCGTGACCACCCGAGAAGGTTTCCGCCCGCTTGGTGAAGTAACGCAAACGATCAACAAAATAGCTCATAGAGTCTGCTCCAAGTTTCTGTGCTGTATCGTCCAGAATGCAGGGCTTCGCCTTGATTCAAGTCAATTCTGTCCTCAGCAAGGGATTTCTGCATTCTTTCTGGTGTAAAAGAACCATGTCACGAGAAGGCAGATGACATAGAAGGCGATGAAGACAAGCAATGCGGCATCAACCTTGCCGGTCAGCGCGACGGCTGTGCCATAACTCTTGGGGATGAAAAAGGCACCGAAGGCCCCAATGGCTGAACTGAAGCCAATCGTCGCGGCCGCTTCACGTTCGGCTACCTTGCGAATCGATGTCGCATCCTCGCCGTAGAGCGCCTTGCTGCGTTCCTGCCAGAAAATGACCGGGATCATCTGGAACGTCGAGGCATTGCCAACACCGGTCGCGCCAAAGAGCAGAATGAAC
>CAYOYT010000544.1:0-1907 GCA_964408245.1 uncultured Dongia sp.
GCACAGAGCTGCGCGGCGAAGACGATCTGCTCTGCTTGCGCCGGGACCGCGTACCGGGTCTGGTCTTACTGGATCTTTGTTTGCGTTTTGCCATGCTATTCCTCGTCGACTTCATTAGCGGTCGTCGTCATGGCGCGCAAGCCAAGCGAAGAAAGTGCCAGAAAAAGAACGACGCCGACTTCATAGCTGCCGAGATCGGTTCTTCGCCCGAGCCAGAAAGGGGCGAAGGCAAAAAGCAGGGCTGCAAGATAGGCAATGGCGGCGTTCGCCAGCACTAATTTCCGATGCCGCGCGGCCAGCATCAGCAAATCGACGATAATGCGCGGATCATGCCGCGTGGCGGCAATTCGGGCATCCGGCACTTGCTCCATAAGCCGTTGACCAAAAGGCAGCATCAGGTCTTCCGATATCAGACCGGCCGGCGGCGCATCGGCCGCAACCACCAGAAGGTTGCCGACCTTTTTTCGCATCTCGCTCAACCCTTGCACTGCCCCGTCCGGCTGATGCGACAGCAATCGCGCGATCTTAAGGTGCTTTTTCAGGGTGACATGGGCCGCATCGACATCGCTCGCGAACCAAGCCGTCTCAAATCCAAGACGATCGAGATTGCGCACCGTCTCGACCGCGCCGCTGACGGAGGGCGCACCGAAGATTAATAGCCCCGAAACCTGGCGCCGCGGAAAGGTCTCGCCGACCCAACGCAACCGGCGGCCCTGCTCTCGCGCCTTTTCGGCCGCGGGCAGGAGCACGCGGCAATCGATCCGATATTCCTCCAAAAACTCCTGGGTACCCACGAGAACCTCTCGGCCTTCAGTCCGAGCACTCATGCCGCCACCTATTCTGCTTTGATAATCAGTTGCCGGTTTGAGGCGCATACGATAGCTCACGGCAAAATCGAGAATGGCCTTGCCCCAGGGATCATTCCCCGCTTGGGCGACTGCCGCGGCGCGCCGGATGAGATCGGCTGGTGCGATGCCATCGATGGGCAAAGCGGTGATGAGCCGCAGTCGTTCCGGGACGAGGACACCACGATGACCGAATACGACACCGCCAATCCGGCGCAGATCATCGAGCACGGCGAGATCTCGGATCTCCAACCCCAATCGCCGCGCCGCCGCCAGCACTTCCGAGGACGGCGCAGTCATCACCAATCCAAGGCCCAGCGGCGCCGAGAGTGACAGCATGCGCAGCGACGCCGCGACAGGATCACCCATCCCACTTCCCTGCCACAATCGCGCCGCCACGACGACCAGAACAATTGCCAGCGTTCCCCGAGCAAGCCAATCCAGCATACCTTGCAGGCTGTCGGTCGGACTGACCGCAGGACCGGCGCTGATCAGCCTGGATACCATCCCGACATCGATCGCCAGCGCACCATCGCCGTTGCGGGCACCAAGATGCACGCGATCGCCCATCTTAGCGACGATGGGATAGACATCATCCGACCCGACGGGATCCTGAATTTCGCTCATGCCCTCGACCACCACGCCATCCGCCGGGATGAGATCTCCCGGCAGCACGGTGATCCGGCCCGCAGCGATATGCGCAGGCGGCCGCGGCGATCGCCAGGCGCGACGCAAAACCATGTCACCCAGCATCGCGACGGAAATCAGGCTGGCGCCGAAGGCAGCGTCACGCCAGACGATCAGCTGTATGTCGATCTCCGGCTCGGCGGGCAGCCGATAATAGCGCCATAGGCCGAGCGCAAAGGCGGCGCTGGCGCCCACGATCAGCAGCGTGTCGCCATCAATCCGAGCGCGTAGGAGCTTGCTCAGCGCGCGAAGATAGATCGGTAAGCCGATGCCAAATTGTATCAACATGGCGCCGGCCAGCATAATCAGCACATATTCCACAACCGGCTTAAGCGGTGAGAGACCCCACCAGGTGCCGGTGAGGCCAAGCATCAA
>CAYOYT010000545.1:0-1906 GCA_964408245.1 uncultured Dongia sp.
GCTCGCAGCCGTGCCGCGAGCTTTCGCTGAAGCAGTTCAGGCGGCCTTCTTTGGCGTCAAGGCAGTCTGCAGTTTCGCTTCGTCGTGGTGGCTCAGCGAGGTCTGCAGGACGGTGCCACCGAACTTCCGGATCTCCGCAAGCACCTTGTCTTGCGTCGCGCTCCGCACCAGGACGAACAGTGCCGACGTCCCGGGTTGAAGCTTTGCGGCCAGATTTTTCATGAAATGGTCATCGATGCCGACATCGGTAAGCGCACCGGAGATGGCGCCCGACGCCGCGCCAACCGCAGCGCCGAGAAGCGGGCTCAGGAAAATCATGCCGACAAGAGTTCCCCAAAATCCGCCGGACAGTGCGCCGACGGCGGGCAGGTTGACGGCCTGATGCAAGCTGATCTTCCCTTTTGCGTTCTTTGTGGCAACGACCGCATCATCCATGTCGATGAGGTAGTCGCGTTGAAGCTTCCAAAGCGTCAGGCGAACCTCTTCGGCCTTGAACTGATCCGGATAGGTGACGGCAATAAATTCAGACATTTGATTTCTCCTTCGGATTTTGATGATTGCGTCTCATCTCAGCGCAAGCAGAAGCGCCCGATAAAACTGCCATCGTATCTAACTACTTCACGCCGTGATTTCTGGCATTGATCCATGTCAACGCCGCGATACGCTTGCCTTTCTACGCAAGTTTCCACCGCCATTGTGAAAGCGCGGGCGTTCACAGGTACTCTCGCACGTGCTTGGCGATGACACCTTCTTCGTCAGTGGGGATTATCAGCACGTCAACTGAGCTTTCCGCGGAACTGATGCGTGCGGTCGCTGACTGGTTTGCATCTTGGTCCAACGCAACACCAATCCAGCCGAGATACCCGGCAATGCCGGAACGAACCTCCGCTGTGTTCTCGCCTATCCCTGCTGTGAAGACCAATGCATCCAGGCCGCCAAGGAGTGTGGCGAGCGCACCGACTTCGCGCGCAGCGCGATACACGAAGAGGCCGATGGCCTCCGCGGCGCGCGGATCGGTGCTGGCGGTGAGTTCTCTTATGTCGGCGCTGACGCCGGAGACGCCAAGCAGGCCGGACTTCTTGTAGAGAAGATCGGATACTTCTTGAACGCTCAGGCCCATTGCCTGCTGAAGATACAGAACGACGCCGGGATCAATCGCTCCGCAGCGCTCACCCATCATCAGGCCATCGAGGGCTGTCAAGCCCATGGATGTCGCAACGCTCTTCCGGTTCTTCATCGCGCAAAGGCTGGCGCCGTTGCCGAGGTGAGCGACGATCACGCGTCCTTCGGCGCGATCACCGAGATGTTGCGGCAGGACGGAGGCGATGTACTCGTAGGAAAGCCCGTGAAATCCATAGCGAAGGATGCCCTGCTCGGTCAGCGCGCGCGGTATGGCGAAAAGCTGGGCGAGCCGCGGCTGGGTGCGGTGGAAGCTCGTGTCAAAGCAAGCGATTTGTGGGATGTCCGGTGCGGCGCGGTGCGCGGCGCGAATAGCCGCGATGTTATGCGGTTCATGGAGCGGCGCCAACGGGGTCAACCGTTCGAGATCTTCTAACACGGTCTCGTCAACGCGAACACGTTTGTCGTACTTGGTTCCGCCATGCACGACACGATGGCCGACGGCCGCCAAACGCGAGCCGGCCAATTGAACCTTCAGCCAATCCCGCAGCCGCTCACTTATCGCTTCATAGGGACTGTCTGCGGCGATAGTCGACAAAGCGCCGGCCTCCAGCGCCCGCCCCATTGTATCGCGCGCCGAGAATCTAGGCGCGTGGCCAAGCCCATCAATCTTGCCGCGCAACAGGGGCTCGCCTGGAGAAACCGGATAGACGGCGAATTTGAGGGACGAGGAGCCCGCGTTGAGGACGAGGATGCAGTTACTCACTTTTTGCGATCCGGTCTTCTG
>CAYOYT010000546.1:0-1904 GCA_964408245.1 uncultured Dongia sp.
CGCAGCAGCATTGCCCAGAATTGAACATCGCACCATCAACCAGATTCTCGATCGCGTGCTGGAGATTGGCGTCGGCGCGGACATAAGCTGGATCTTTGCCGCCAAGTTCGAGGCCGAGGCCCATGAACTTGCCGAGAGCTGCCTGCTGGACCGCATGGCCCCCGCTCACTGAGCCGGTGAAGTTGCAATAGGCGACTTCTGGGGCGCCAATTACCTTCGCCGTGTCTTCATGGGTGAGGACGAGCGTCTGGAAGACGCCTTTTGGCAGGCCCGCGGCATCTAGCGCTTGTTGGAAATCCTCTGCGCAAAGCGGGGTCTGGGCGGAATGCTTAAGGATCACCGCATTGCCGGCCATGAGCGCCGGAACGACGCCGTTGACCGAGGTGAGGTAAGGATAGTTCCAGGGGGCGACAATAAACACGACACCGAGCGGCTCGCGATGAAGCACGCGCGTGAAGCCGGGCTTGTCGGTGAAGGAGACGTCGGCCAACGCTTCTGGCGCCAGATTAATCATGAAACGTGCACGTTCCTCGAAGCCGCGCATTTCTCCGGGGCTCTGTGAGATGGGCCGGCCCATCTGACGCGTGATGTCGGTGGCGTGCTTGTCCCTATCTTTTAGAAACTCGTCGATGAAACGATTCATAATCTTCGTGCGTTCGGCGAGCGAGGTGCGGCCCCACTCTTTCTGCGCCTTGGCAGCATTCGCCAAGGCGGCGGAGACCTCTGCCGGCGTGTTGTAGGGGCGCTCGACGTAAACGGAATTGTCGACCGGCGAAATGGTCTTCTGGGTAGCGGCCATAGGTAACCTCTAGATATTTAGAAATGAAACAGCGCCCGCATCCTTTAGGCAAAGATGCGGGCGCTTTGAGGGCGGATCAGATGATTTCGAAGTAGCGAGCGAGTTCCCAATCGGTGATGTGCTTGCGGAACTCGCGCTCCTCATGCTCGCGCGTGCCGGCATGATGGTCGACAAAGGCATCGCCGAAGAGATCGCGCGCGGCCTTGGACTTGCGCAATCGTTGCGCCGCCTCCCACAGGGTCTGTGGCAGATCAAGCTTTGCTGGGTGCTTCATCTCATAAGAATTGCCGACGATAGGCGCCTGCGGTTCGATTTTATGCTCGATGCCATAGAGGCCGGAGCCGATCGCGGCGGCAAGTGCCAGATACGGGTTGCAATCGGCGGCGGCGATGCGGTACTCGACGCGCTGCGACTTCTCGGAGCCCGGGATGACGCGCAGCGCGCAGGTGCGATTCTCGATGCCCCAGGTCGCATTGGTCGGCGCCCAGAAGCCAGGAATGAGGCGCGAATAGGAGTTCACCGTTGGTGACACCATGCCGAGGAGTTCTGGCATCAGTGTCTGTTGACCACCGATAAACCAACGCATCTTGTCGGAGATGTTGTGTTGCTTCTTGGCATCATGAAAGACCGCCTTGCCGTCTTTGCCCTTCAGCGAAATATGAATGTGGCCCGACTGGCCGGGATAGGAGTTGGACCACTTCGCCATGAAAGTCGCGAGCAGGCCGCGGCGCTGCGCCAGCACCTTCATGAAGGTTTTGAACAGTGCTGCGCGATCAGCCGCCTCGAGCGCCTTGTCGACGGTCAGCGCTGCTTCGAGAACGCCAGGACCGGTTTCGGTGTGCAAGCCCTCGATCGGCATGCGCATCTTTTCGCACATGTCGAGAATGTCTTGGTAGAGCTCGGACCAGACCGAGTTGCGGATGACGGAGTAACCAAACCAACCAGGTGTCATCGGCGTCAAGTTCTTGTAATTCTTCTCGCGAATGCTCTCCGGCGTTTCGTCAAACATGAAGAATTCGAATTCAAGCGCGGAATAGACGTCGAAGCCCATTTTTGCGGCGCGATTGAGTACGCGGCGCAGTGTGCCGCGCGCGCAGATCTCTTC
>CAYOYT010000547.1:0-1898 GCA_964408245.1 uncultured Dongia sp.
GCCGCGATCACCGGCGCGCATGTTGGTGAGGGCGATATCGTGCTGGGCCTCGGTTCCAGCGGCGTGCATTCCAACGGCTATTCGCTGGTGAGAAAGATTGTCGAGGTGAGCGGCCTCACTTACGATTCGGAAGCCCCGTTCCAGAAGGGCGAACGTCTCGGCAAGGCGCTATTGGCACCCACCCGGATCTATGTGCGCTCTTGCCTAGCCGCCATCCGCGCCAGCAATGCGACGCCGGGCAGTGTAGGCGTCAAGGCGCTGGCTCATATCACAGGCGGCGGCCTTTTAGAGAACATTCCGCGCGTCCTTCCCAAACATCTGACATGCAGCATTGATGCCGCCAGTTGGACTTTGCCGCCGGTCTTCGCTTGGATGCGCAAGGTCGCCGGCACGGATGCTCAGGAGATGGCGCGCACCTTCAATTGCGGCATCGGCATGGTGCTGGTTGTGGCAAGCAACGAGGTGGCCGGCGTGGCTAAGATCCTGCGCGATGCGGGCGAGGTTGTGAGCGAAATCGGACGGATCACGGCGCGGGCCGACGCCGCCGCCGGTTGCGAGGTCCGCAACACTGGGCATTGGTGATGATCCGAACAATGGCGAAGATGAGAATCGCCATTCTGATCTCGGGGCGCGGCAGCAATCTGCAGGCCCTCATCGATCATTTCGGCCCGGCAGTCAGCAATTCACCGATTGAGATCGTATTGGTGCTCTCCAACCGCCCGGACGCCTTTGGTCTAATGCGGGCCCAACGCGCCGGCATTCCGACCAGCATCGTCGATCACACGACCTTTCCCGATCGCGCTGGCTTCGATGCCGCGATGGATCAGGAAATTCGCGCGGCGGGCGCTGAATTAGTCGTCCTGGCGGGCTTCCTACGTCTTCTGACCGACAGCTTCATCGCTGGTTGGCACAATAAGCTGGTCAATATTCATCCGGCGCTGCTGCCTGCCTTTAAAGGATTACACACCCATGCGCGGGCACTCGAAGCCGGCGTGCGCTTCCATGGCTGCACGGTGCATATGGTACGCCCGGCCATGGATGAAGGCCCCATCATCGGGCAGGCCGTTGTGCCCGTGCGACCGGATGACGACGAGAACAGCTTGGGACTGCGCGTTCTTACCGCCGAGCATCGGCTCTTTCCCGCTGCCTTGCGGCTCATCGCCGAGGGCAAGGTTCATGTCGAGGGCGAGAAGGTCGTGATCTATGATGCAGCCTTCGCCGGTGGATTGCTGTTCAACCCGTTGGGGGCCTGAGCGATGGTGGGCCGGCATCTGCTTGGCCTCTGTCTCTGGCTGCTGATGGCAATATCGCCCCGTCCCGCCGCGGCCCAGACGCTCGACCATTACACGCTGATCATGGGTTTTTTGCCGGGAAAATGCCTGGAAAAGCCAGATCTCCCGCTTTGCCAAGATCTCACACTTAAGAACCCTGCTGCCCGCAATTTGACCCTCATCGGGTTGCGTCCAGATGCCAAGGCGGGCTCCGTCCCGCTCAGGCATTGCGATCCCATCGCCGGTGCCTTTTCGATTCCTCTTTTCGACGGTGAAATCGACGATGCAGCGCTACGTGCCTGCAAACTTCCAGCGATGAAACTCAGCCCGGATCTCAGCAGATCGCTTGCCAAGGTGATGCCAAGCAATGCGCAATGCGCCGAGCGGGAATTCTGGTCGCGCTATGGCGCCTGTTCAATGCTATCGGAGGAAAACTATTTCCAACGCGCCGTGGATCGCGCCCAGGATATGCAACAGACCATGCTCAACCTCACGATCGTCGGTGCGATCGGGCAGCGCGTCAAACGCGACACGCTCATCGATGCTTTCGCTCGGCAATTCGGCGACGAGGCGGCGCAAAGTGCCTTGCAGCTGGTCTGCGCCCGCGCCAAGGAACGCTCGATCTCG
>CAYOYT010000548.1:0-1890 GCA_964408245.1 uncultured Dongia sp.
GAAACGGCTTTCGTTGGCGACGGTATCGCCTTCCGCAAGCGCCACGACGGCTCACTCAATATCGCCTCAAGCATGCATGGCGATGTCGACGTCACGCTAGATCACCTGCGCCTGATATCCTGGTACTGGAACGCCTATCGCGAGAGCGCCAAGGGGCTGACGCTTCATCTCGGTCGCCCGATGATGCGTGATCTTTGTCAGCGCCTGCCCTGGCGGGAGGAGGCTCAGCAGCCCGCAATTCACGATCGTGAACCGATGATTTTTCCGGCGCAGCAACGATTGCAAGAAGCCGCGCGCCTTCTGAAGCGCGCTTTTCCCGTTGCCGGTCGCATCGGTATTGCGGAGCAATGGGCAGGCAACATCGACACATTGCCAGACGGCATCCCCGTTCTCGATGCACCACCTGCTTTCCCAGGTCTCCTAGTGGCGACCGGGTTCTGCGGCCATGGCTTCGCGCTGGGGCCTATTGTAGGCAAGATTATGCTGGCGCTGGCACAGGGCACTGAAACCGGCTTTAACCTGCGGCCATTTCGTCTCTCACGCTTTGCCGAGGGCGATGTCAAACAACCACTTTCCATTTGGTGATCCCATGAGCAATGCCTTGACCACGGACTTCATCAACGGCCTGACCTATGACGCGAACGGCCTCATTCCGGCCATTGCGCAGCAGCACGACACCGGTGAGGTCTTAATGATGGCGT
The DNA here is from genome assembly GCA_964408245.1 of uncultured Dongia sp. GTDB lineage: Bacteria > Pseudomonadota > Alphaproteobacteria > Dongiales > Dongiaceae > Dongia. Next base: position 702 of record CAYOYT010000548.1, read on the forward strand.
GGATGAACCGAGAGAGCATTACGGAAACGCTGCACGGCGGCCGCGTTGTCTACTGGTCGCGCTCACGCAATGCGCTCTGGCGCAAGGGCGACAGTTCCGGACAAATTCAGAAGCTGGTCGAACTCCGCGTCGATTGCGATCAGGATTGCCTGCTACTGCTTGTCGACCAGACCGGCGTCGCCTGTCATACCGGCCGCCGTACCTGTTTCTTTACAGCGATCCGGGACAATAGTCCCAAGATTGTCGCCGATATTCTCGTCCCCTCAGATCGACTCTATGAAAAATGAGCCCAATCCTTGGCTCTTGAAGAAGTTGTTAACCATTCGAGTATAAAGGATAAGAATACCGCATCTGGATCCAGAACATCGAGGGCGCTATGGGCAGCCGAGAGAAGGACCAGCAACGCGCGCTCGACATTGTCGCCGGCCGCGGCGAAGCAACCTCCCCCGCAGCCAAACGCCAATCGAGCGTTGGCGGCGTGGAGGTCGCAGGGATCCTGCTATGGCTTCTCGTACTGGTGAGTGGCGGCTTGGCCGCTGCCTATTATCTCCTCCAGGCACCGAAATAGCACGCCTTGCCGATCATTGCCCTCTCGCCTAGTTTCACAAAACTAAATTTATGGCGAGCGGCTCATGCTCTACGACATTTCGCAAACCTTGCGGGCGGATCTGCCCGTCTGGCCTGGTGACACGGTCTTCGAATGCAAGCGCATTTGGGCCATGGGACCGGGCATTCCCGTCAATGTTTCCGCGCTTACTCTGTCGACCCATAGCGGCAGCCACGCCGATGCACCGTTCCATTACGATTCCGATGGCAAGACGATCGACGCAGTCGATCCGCAAGTCTATCTGGGGACAGCTCAGGTCATAGATGCGCGTGGCACACATGGCCACGTTACAGAAGATCATATTCTCCCGCATCTCGAGCACGGCATTTCTCGCGTGCTCATACGAACCTATGAGGCCGCCCCTCAGCAGCATTGGGACGCCAATTTCGCGGCTGTCGATCCTGCCCTCATCGAGACTCTCGCCGATCGCGGCGTAAAGCTTATTGGTGTAGACACACCTTCGCTTGACCCACAGAGGTCCAAGACAATGGACGCGCATCTTGCCGTCGCGCGACGGCAGCTTGCTATTCTCGAGGGCCTCGTACTCGACGGCGTGCCCTTCGGGGTTTATGAGCTGATCGC
>CAYOYT010000549.1:0-1621 GCA_964408245.1 uncultured Dongia sp.
CGTCATTGGCGGCAAGAATGACCGCGCGGTGGCCCGGCCGCACGCCATAGAGGCGAATTAAGCGCTGGGCAGCCGAGGCCATCATCACACCGGGCAAGTCGTTATTGCGGAAGACGGCAGGCTGCTCAATCGAGCCTGTCGCAACCACCACTGATTTGGCGCGCAGCTTGTAGAGCCGGTTGCCCTTGATTAGAGGAAGCCAATTATCTGAAAAGAGACCCGAACAAATCGTGCCAGTCATGATTTTGATATTCTTGGCATCGATCAGAGCACGTTCGAAATCACCAAGTTGGCGTGTGCCACGCACACCGTCGGAGTCAAAACGCGCATAACTGAGCGATCCACCGAGCGCCTGATTTTCCTCGATAAGGATCACATCGGCGCCGGCTGCCGCTGCTGCCAGCGTCGCAGCAATGCCAGCCGGGCCACCGCCGATAACCGCGACATCAGCAAAAAGATATTGCTTATCGTAATAGCTTTCATGGAAATCGGCTTTGGGATCTATCGCGCCTAGGCCCGTCATCGCTCGCACGACAGGTTCCCAAAATGACCACGATTTCCGCTTCTCGTGAAAGGTCTTGTAATAAAAGCCAACGGGAAGGAAGCGGTGAATCATTTCCACCACCCGCGCCATATCGTTGTCGAAGGAGCCGATATAATTCTGCGCCTTCACCCTTAGACCGTTTTTCGCCGGATATTTGTCAGCCAGGCAATTGGGTTCGTCAGCCAACTGCACCAATGTATTGGCATCCTGGCCTGCCATGGTCAGAACGCCGCGCGGGCGGTGATATTTGAACGAGCGCGAGATCATCCATTGATCATTGGCACAAAGCGCCGACGCAATCGTGTCGCCCTTGAAGCCCGTGATGGTACGGCCTTCGAAATCGAAGGTCACGATCTCACTGCGATCAATCAGACGACCGAAAGGCTCGGGCAGGCGATTGATGTCACTCACTATTTTTTCTCCGCAACTTTGGGCGAGAAGTCGATGAGAGTGTTGAACAGCTCTGTCGCGGGATAAGTCTTGATGATATCGTCCGTTATGTTGTTGCGCTCGGCAATGAACCAATAGGACGTGGGCACATGGCACCACCATTCCCGCACGACGCCCGCTTCATTGGCTTCAAGGAACAGCCATTCGGCCCATTCCTTGTCGCCCACAGCATTGGGATCCGGCATGGCCTTCACCTCGCTACCCCAAGTGAATTCGCTGATATTGCGGGGCCCGTTCAAGGGGCAATTCATGATTTTCATGGCGATGCTCCCTGTCTTCAATGCCCAACCGACGCCGCACCCTTTTCGCCGACCTGCTGATAGTCGACAAAACGATCGAGATAAAACGGTTTGATGAGATCGTGCGGTCGGTTATGGGCGATGGTATGAGCCATGGTCATGCCGCAGACCGGCGTCGCCTTGAAACCCCAAGTCCCCCAACCGCTGTCGATGTAGTAATTTTTCACCGGCGTCAGACCCATGACGGGGCTGAAATCCGGCGTCATATCGGTCATGCCAGCCCATTGCCGCATCACCTTTACTTCGCCCAGCATCGGCAGAAGTTCCAGCATGTGGCCAAGCAGGCCTTCTTTAAAATCGAGCGTCGAGCGTGTCCCATAGAGACCAT
>CAYOYT010000549.1:1631-1879 GCA_964408245.1 uncultured Dongia sp.
CTGACATAGACGTGAAGTGAGCCGGAAACAATGATCTGGTACAGGAAAGGTTTCAATGGCACGCTGACGCAGGCCTGTAATGGAATGGTGCGGATTGGCAATTTGAAACCAGCCATCTTGGCGATAACTGAGCTATTGCCGGCCACGGCCTGCATCACCCGGTTGGCATAAACCTTACCGCGAGAGGTTTGCACACCCTTGATTGTCCCGCTCTCGAGAAGGAGCCCCGTGACCGGTGTCTCCTGATG
>CAYOYT010000550.1:0-1878 GCA_964408245.1 uncultured Dongia sp.
GCAATGAGCAGCGCCAAGCCGACGCCAGCCAAGGCGATGGCACCAGCGGCCACGGTAATGGGCACATGAAATCGGCGCCAATGGAGATAGGCAGCGATGGCGGCCGAAGCCGCTGCGACCGCTGCCAGCACAGCCACGCTGCGATCGTCGAGGATATTCTCCAGCCCTATGACCACACCCCAAACTGCACCGTACACACCGCCGACGAAGCCCAGCAACAGCACGATGCTGGGCAGCGCCATGCGGCGCTTCAACGTAAAAAACTCAGCAAGGCCCCAACTCGCTACCGCGATTGCTGCACCTGACAGTGACGGATGAATACTCATGCCGATCCAGCCGACCGACAGAAATAGCAACGCTATCGCAATCACGACAAAGATATCGTTGAAACCAGTGATGAGGCGGAAACTTTCCTCATCGACCAGCACCGTCGCGCGTTGTGTGGCGATATGGGCGCGAAACGCCTCGGCTGCCTCGGCTGAGAGAGCGCCTGCCGCCACCGCGGATTCAAGATCGGAATCATGATACATGCATTTGCCTTTTAGTGTCGGAAATGGCGCATGCCGGTCAGCACCATGGCAAGACCAGCATCATCGGCGGCTTTGATGATATCTGCATCGCGCAGCGATCCGCCTGGTTGAATGACGGCGGTGGCACCCGCCGACGCAGCCGTCAACAGGCCGTCGGCAAAGGGGAAAAAGGCATCAGAGGCCACCACCGAGCCCTTGGCAAAACTTTCTTTCGCCTGCGCTGCCTTGGCTGCTTCATCGGCTTTCCAAGCAGCGATGCGGGATGAATCAACGCGGCTCATCTGCCCGGCGCCGATACCGACCGTGGCGCCATTCTTAGCGTAAACAATGGCATTCGACTTCACATGCTTGGCGACACGGAAAGCAAAGAGCAAATCGGCGATCTCCTCAGGCGACGGTGCGCGTTTGGTGACAACCTTTAGCTCGGATTCTAGGACACGGCCGAAATCGCGATCCTGCACAAGCAATCCCCCGGCGAGAGATTTAACGACATGGCCCTTGGCCTTGGGGTCAGGCATACCGCCGGTTTCCAGCACGCGCACATTGGGCTTGGCCCCCAGAACGACTTTCGCCTCGTCTGAGATCTTCGGCGCGATGACGACTTCAGCGAAGAGCTTCATCATCTCGGTTGCCGTCGCTGCATCGAGCGGTCGGTTCAAGGCGATGATGCCGCCGAAGGCCGAGACCGGATCGCAGGCAAGGGCCTTGGCGTAGGCATCGACCATCTGCCTTTCGTCATCGACGCTGGCAACACCGCAGGGATTTGCGTGCTTGATGATGGCGATGGTGGGCTTCTCAAATTCCACGACCAGCTCGAAGGCAGCGTCGGTGTCATTGAGGTTGTTGTAAGAAAGTTCCTTGCCCTGCAACTGCGTTGCTGTCGCGACGCCAGGTCGCGCAGCACCTATGTGATAGAACGCCGCTTGCTGATGTGGATTTTCGCCATAGCGCAGCATCTGTACGCGTGTCGCCGAAATATTGAGCGAGGGAGGAAGCAATTCCGACACTTGTTCGCTCATCCACTGCGCTATGGCGCCATCATAGGCCGCAGTATGCGCATACGTCTTACGTGCGAGAATGCGGCGGAAAGCTAGGCTGGTGCCACCGTTCTGCACCTCCATCTCCGCGATCAGGTCAGCGTAATCGGCAGGGTCGGTGACAACGCTGACGAAGTCATGATTCTTCGCCGCGCCACGCAGCATGGCCGGGCCGCCGATATCGATATTCTCAATGCAATCGTCCCAGGCGCCGCCCGCAGCCACGGTCTTGGCGAAGGGATAGAGATTGACCACGAGCAGATCGATATCCGGAATGTCATGAGACTGCTGCGCCGCGACATGTGCCGCAC
>CAYOYT010000551.1:0-1873 GCA_964408245.1 uncultured Dongia sp.
TGCGTAATGTGATCGATTGGATCTTGATCATGACCAGCGGAAGTGCCGACGAACCCATTCGCGCAGACATGTTGCCGCCCGATATAGGATCTCTATCGATCGCACCGACATCCCTCACTGAAGGTGCCGAGGTCATGTCGCTTCCTTTGCGTGAGGCGCGCGAGATCTTCGAGCGCCGCTACCTTGAAAGCCAGGTCGCCCGCTTCGGTGGCAATATCTCGCGAACGGCGAATTTTGTCGGCATGGAACGCTCCGCTCTCCATCGCAAATTACGCTCTCTGGGGATCAACACCAACGAGCGCATTGAGGGGGCTAAGCCCGAAGGCGCCTGATGCTCTAAGATTGTTATAGCTGGGCATGACGTCGGTGGGGAAAACGTTATGATAAGGAAAAGCTGAGAATGAGCCGTCTTGCTTATGTCAACGGCCGGTACGTACAGCATGCTCAAGCCATGGTTCACATCGAGGATCGTGGATATCAGTTTGCCGATGGTGTTTACGAGGTTGTGCCGGTAGTCGATGGTGTGCTGGTCGATGAAGAACCGCATCTAGATCGACTTAGATATTCACTCCAAGAGTTGAGTATCGCATGGCCGGTCACCCGGCCGGTTTTGAAGCTGATTTTACGCGAGATGGTGGCAAAGAACGGATTAAGGCGCGGTCTTGTCTACTTCCAAGTGACTCGTGGGGTTGCACCGCGCGATCATAAGTTTCCAGTGTTATCGAAGAGCGCGCTTGTCATTACCACAAAGCGAACCAAGCCACCGAGCGACGCCGTGCTGCGCGAGGGCATTTCTGTCTCCAGCCAACCCGATATCCGCTGGACACGGCGCGACATCAAATCGTTGGCGCTCTTGCCCAACGTCCTTGCCAAGCAAGCTGCGATAGAGGCAAAGGCTTTCGAAGCGTGGCTGGTAGAACCTGACGGAGTTGTCACGGAAGGATCTTCGACGAACGCTTGGATCATCAAAGGCGGTGTCGTTATTACCTATCCTAGAAGTCATCATATTCTCGGTGGCATCACCCGCTTGTCGCTGATGGAACTGGCGGGCAAGACGGATGTAAAGTTGATCGAGCGCAGTTTCACCCTCAAGGAGGCCCTGGCGGCGGATGAAGCTTTTTTGACATCGTCTTCGGCTTTCATTCTGCCTGTGACGGTAATCGACGGTCATAAGATCGGTAGTGGGAAACCGGGACCGATTACGCAGCAACTGCGCGAGATCTACATCCAGAATGTTAGTCGCCAAGTAAGAGCCGCATCATGAGTGAGCGGCCAACAGTTCTTCTCTTTGACTGGGACAACACGTTGGTTGATTCCTGGAGCGTCATCCATGCGGCTATGAACATGACTCTGGAAGCTATGGGTCATCCGCGCTGGTCACGCTCTGAGGCAGAAACACGTGTTCGCGCAAGTTTGCGCGACAGCTTTCCAGGACTTTTTGGCCAACGCTCGAAAGATGCCGAAAAGATCTTCTACGAAACGTTCGAGCGGCTTCATCTTTTAGAATTGCAACCGCTCGCTGGCGCCGAAGAGCTACTTGTCTGGGCATCCAGCGCGGGCTTTTATCTGGGTGTCGTCAGCAACAAGCGCGGTGCCTATCTGCGCCAGGAAGCCGCTCATCTCGGCTGGGATCGATACTTTGCTGCCTTGGCGGGAGCGGCCGATGCGGTCCGCGATAAACCGGCGCGCGAACATGTCCAGAAAGCGCTTGATCCAGGAAACCATCAACCAGGACGTCATGTTTGGTTTATCGGTGACACTGATATTGATCTGGTATGCGCTCACAATAACGGCTGTGTACCCGTACTTGTGAGGCCGCAGCCGCCGCATGCAGGGGAGTTTGGCGAGGCTGCACCTCAGCACTATTTTCCTG
>CAYOYT010000552.1:0-1873 GCA_964408245.1 uncultured Dongia sp.
TCCGAGTTCCTGGCCTCTATGAGCCACGAGATCCGCACACCCATGAACGGTGTCATCGGCATGATTCACATGTTGAAGAATACACCGCTCAGCGCTGATCAGCAGGAACAGCTGATGACATTGGAAAGTTCGGCACGCGGCCTGCTCTTTATCCTCAATGACATCCTAGATATCTCAAAGATCGAGGCGGGTCGGCTGGATCTCAACGTAGCGCCCTTTTCGGTGGCCGACATGATCGAAGATCTAGTCGCTCTATGGCGGCCTTCCGCGATCTCGAAGCGTCTCGATCTCACATATGCAATCGCGCCACTTGTGCCCAAGGCACTCCTGGGTGATTCGGCACGCATCGCTCAGGTACTGGCAAACTTTCTCGGCAATGCGGTGAAATTCACGCATACAGGCAGCATCTTCATCAAGGTTGATGCGTCACCTAAAAATAACACGGATTGGGAACTGGAGGTCATCGTCCGTGATACCGGAATCGGCATCGAGAAGGACATCCAGGCTCGCTTATTCCAGAAATTCACCCAAGCCGACGCCTCGATGACCAGGCGCTATGGCGGCACCGGTCTCGGGCTCGCCATCTGCCGCGAGTTGACGCAACTCATGGGCGGTTCGGTGGGTATCGATTCGCAGCCTGGGCGAGGTTCCGATTTCTGGATGCGTCTCTTGCTCAAAGAGGCGTATCGGCTACCAGAGACTGCAAGCGATCTGCGCGACAAGGAACAAGCGTTGCTGGAAAACCCCGGCGCGCGCAAGCTGCATCTGCTGGTCGCAGAGGACAATCTCATCAACCAGAAGGTGATCTGTACAATGCTCGAAGCCGTCGGACACAAAACGCAGCTGGCAAGCGACGGTATTGAAGCTGTTGCCGCCGTGCAGCGCGGCGATTTCGACGTGGTATTGATGGACGTGCAAATGCCCAATATGGACGGCATTATGGCAACCCGCGAGATCCGCAACCTCGGTTGCACGTTCGAGAAGCTTCCGATCATCGCGCTGACGGCCAATGCCATGGCTGGCGACCGGGAACACTATCTCAGCGCCGGCATGTCGGCTTATGTGACGAAGCCAATCGATTCCAAGCTGCTATCGCTCGCTTTGCGGCAAACCTGCGGCACGGATGTCGCCATCCTCCATACTGACGTGATGCTGGCGTTGGGACCCGAACCTGCCATCTTACCTTCAGCTGAACAGGAATCGGCACTCTCGACATTCCTTTCGAAGCTCTGATCCCCACAAAAGAAAACCCGGCACACCTCGCGGTATGCCGGGTTTTCAGAAGAAATGAACGGGCTTACTTCGGCAGATCGCCGTCGACGCCTTCGGCAAGCCAGTTCATGCCGGCAATATCACCGTCATTGAGGCTCTGACCCGCGGTCACCTTGGGGCTGCCATCTTGGGCATTGATCGATCCCTTGAAGATGACAATCTTGCCGTCGCGGATACCCTGTTCGGTTGCAACCGCCGCCTTCCGCACGTCATCCGGCATGTTCGCGTATGTCGCCATCTTCAGCATACCGGTCTTGAGACCACTCCAGGTATCCCCCGATTTCCAGACGCCATCCATCGCCGCCTTGGTGCGGTCGATATAGTAGTTATCCCACTGATCGATCGACGAGGTAAGTTGCGCGTGGGGCGCGAACTTGATCATGTCCGACGCCTGGCCGAATCCCTTGAGGCCGCGTTCGGCCGCCACCTGGAGTGGTGCTGGCGAGTCCGTATGCTGCGCCATGATATCGGCACCCTGATCTAGCAGAGCCTTGGCGGCATCCGCTTCCTTGCCTGGATCATACCAAGAATTGATGAAAACTTGCTTGATCTTGCTCTGCGGATTGACCGAGCGCATGCCAAGAATGAAAGCGTTCATGCC
>CAYOYT010000553.1:0-642 GCA_964408245.1 uncultured Dongia sp.
CACGCGCCATATCCTGCCCAACGCGCTGGTGGCAACACTTACTTTCCTGCCATTCACCTTGAGCGGGTCGGTAACCGCACTGACCTCGCTCGATTTCCTGGGCTTCGGTCTACCGCCTGGCTCCCCCTCGCTGGGTGAATTGCTGTCGCAAGGGAAAGAGAATCTGCAGGCGCCGTGGCTCGGCATGACCGGCTTTTTTGTCATCGGCATCATGCTCATCTTGCTGATCTTCGCCGGTGAGGCGATCCGCGATGCGTTCGATCCGCGCAAGGGCAATGCCTGATGTCGCAGACTCTACCCGATACTCATCTGCTCGAGATCGAAAACCTGTCAGTCGCCTTCGACGGCCGCAAAGTGGTCGAGGACGTCGATTTCACTATCAGTAGAGGTGAAACACTGGCCTTGGTGGGCGAATCAGGCTCCGGCAAATCAGTGACGGCGCTCTCGATTTTGCGCTTACTGCCCTATCCTATCGCCTCGCACCCCAGCGGCAGCATCCGCTTTGCCATGCCAGGGGGTGGGCAGGAAGACCTGCTGAAACTGCCGCTTCATCGGCTACGCGGGGTTCGAGGCGGTCATATCGCCATGATCTTCCAGGAACCCACGCTGTCGCTCAATCCACTGCACCGGATTGAGCGACAA
>CAYOYT010000553.1:652-1866 GCA_964408245.1 uncultured Dongia sp.
GTTGGAATTGGTCAAGGTCGATAACGCGGCACAGAAGCTCAAAGCCTTTCCGCATGAGATGTCGGGTGGCCAGCGCCAGCGCGTGATGATCGCCATGGCGCTCGCCAACGAACCAGACCTGCTCATCGCCGATGAGCCAACCACGGCTCTGGACGTCACTATCCAGGCGCAGATCCTCAGTTTGATGATGGAGCTGCAGCAGCGCCTTGGCATGGCAATCCTCTTCATCACCCACGATCTTGGCATCGTGCAAAAACTCGCCAGGCGCGTGGCAGTCATGCAGAAGGGCCGCGTCGTCGAATATGGCGAGACCACGCACGTTTTTACCCAACCGCAGCATGAGTACACGCGCAAGCTGTTGTCGGCAGAGCCCAAGGGTATGGTCGATCCGGTGCCGGAATCGGCGCCGGAATTGCTGCGTGCCGAGAAATTGTCCGTACGTTTTCCCATAAGGCAGGGCGTCTTTCGCCGTGTCGTCGATTACGTGCCGGCGGTAGTTGATGTCGACCTCACCTTGCGCGAGGGCGAGACGCTGGGCATCGTTGGCGAATCGGGCTCCGGTAAGACCACGCTTGCCTTGGCCATGCTGCGGCTCATCAACAGCGAAGGCGCCATTATCTTCGACGGACGCCGTATCGACCGCTTCAATCGCGCCGAGATGCGGCCTCTGCGGCGCGAAATGCAGATCGTGTTCCAGGACCCATTTGGCTCACTGTCGCCGCGTCTCTCGGTTGGCGAGATCGTGGCCGAAGGGCTTGGCATCCACCAGATTGGGCGCGACGACGCTGAGCGCGAAGAGATTGTCATTGAAACCCTCCGCGAGGTTGGGCTGGATCCAGAAACGCGACATCGCTATCCGCATGAATTTTCTGGCGGCCAGCGTCAGCGCATCTCGATCGCCCGCGCCCTTATTCTAAAACCCAAACTCATCGTGCTGGATGAGCCAACATCGGCGCTCGACATGTCGGTACAAGCACAAATCGTCGATCTATTACGAGATCTGCAACGACGGCACCGACTTGGTTATCTCTTCATCTCGCATGACTTACGGGTGATACGGGCGATGAGCCATCGCATAATGGTGCTGAAACAGGGCAAGGTGGTCGAAACGGGCACGGCTGCCGACATCTTTGAACGGCCAGGTGCGGCATACACCCAGGCGCTACTTTCGGCTGCCCTTCATCATGAGGCGGTCGATCTTGAAACGGTTCGTC
>CAYOYT010000554.1:0-1862 GCA_964408245.1 uncultured Dongia sp.
GGGATACCAGCCGTTTCACCGCCGGCCACCGCGTCGAGGCTTTCAAAGCCGATTTCGCGACCGACGAGGTCTGCTGCGAGTTCGATGACTTTGGTCCTGGCACGAGGAAACGCGATGATCTTACGGCAATCGATATAGACCGGGCTTTTGCGCCCAGAGGTAAGCATGAAGGGCTCGTCGGGCCGGAAATGCACGGCAGCGATTTCCAGCAGGATTCGCGCCACGATCGGCCCGGAAATGTTTGTCAACTGCGCCATGGCCTTTGAATCCCCAGATAACGGATCGGATGACGCTCTTTTAGAGAGCGGCCGATCTCCCCGCAACAGCGAAGCGCAGCCCCTTTACCGCGGGCGCGGGCGATGCGGGTTACCACCTTTTCCGCCCCGCTGACCGCCTTTTGTCGGACGGCTGCCTTTGCCTTGGCCGCGGCCCTTCTGCCGCTCCTGTGGGGCAAGTGCCGGTCGTGAGGGGTGCATCTGATAAATCTGGACGCCCTCGCCGAGATGGGCGTTGTTGGCGTGCCGGATAGCCGCCCCGGCCTCGTCATACAGGAAGGGCAGATAAGCGAAACGCTGGCCGCGGATGATGGGCAGCGCCTCGTGCAGCATCGAGCATGAGAAGACAACGGCGCCGCCGGTCGGCGCCCGATAAGTGGTGCGGCCGAATTCTGGGAACATTAACTCGCCGCCGACATAATCCTCGGCATTGAGATTGAGCGTCACGGCAAAGCGCCGATGGGCCGTGCCCTTGGTTGTGTTGTCGCGGTGCGGGCGGAAATAGCCGCCGCTCTGATCATAACTCGCTACAATATGGCGCTCCATGCGAGTCACATCGAAAGCGAAAGCCTTCTTGATCTCCGGCAATAGGCGACGTCGAAAACGTTCCTGAATCGCGGCGATCAGATCACGATCGGTGATGGTCCAGTCGCTGCGCCGTTTGTGGCGATGATCGTGCATCTGCACGGTCTTTCCCTCGCGCTCGACCATGAAACCGGATTCCGTGGGATTGCCGCCACGATAACCTTCGATAAGGCGCTGGCAAATTTCGCGTTCGAGGACGTGCGGTACGAGCAGAACTGGCGCCTGCATCTGGCTGGGACGGGGACTCCCTAGCTTGGGCAGGCGCTTCAGGACCTGAAGCACTGAATCCGCCTGCAGCGGGCCGTCATTGGTAGCAAAGACGCCGAGGATGTGAAGATTTTGATCGAGTAGGTAGGTGATTGGTTGCAGCAACGCAACTGGCGTTTCCGCTTGAGCAAAGTGATATCGCTGCGCTACTTCGCGCTCAGCATCCCAGAACATGTCCATGCCTGGCCGCGATTGCGTAAGATCGGGATTCTGCCGGTCCGCGGCATCAACCGAAACGCCGAAGCAATAGAAATCGGGATCGGCGAAAACATCCTTAGCGGCGATCAGGCTGTCGATCAGAGCCTTGCCTACGGGATGCGCGGTGGAACCGAAGAAAGTGAGTACAACATAGCGGCCCGCAACTGTCGAGAAATCGAAATTGGGATTGACGTTGCTTGCGCAACGGAACCACGGTGCGGGATCTCCGACGAGTAGGCGCGGATCAGTCTCGCGTGGTGGGCTCGGTTGGGCGAGGGTGAGCGTTGGCTTACCGGTATGCATGATGCTGTACTGCGTTGTTATCCTCTACGCCGGCGGGAAGCTCTTGGCGCCACGCTACCATGCTGGAATCGATCTATTTCGGCAAGCCATGTCGCGAAATTGTTAACGATAGCGGGGCTGATGGCAATCGCCGAGGAAGCCGGCCGCCGAGGAAGCCGGCCGCCGAGGAAGCCGGCTAGGCCTGCGGCGTGAATTGCGCCCGTAAAAGACTAGTGGGGTACCTCGGTCCAGAAA
>CAYOYT010000555.1:0-1861 GCA_964408245.1 uncultured Dongia sp.
ATGCTGCGCCATGCGGCCTCCATTATCGGCCGCGAGGTCAACGCGGTAAGCGACAACCCGCTGGTTTTTGCCGCGGAAGGCGACGTTGTGTCGGGTGGTAATTTCCACGCCGAGCCGATCGCGATGGCGGCCGATTGCATCGCCATCGCCGTCGCCGAGATCGGTGCTTTGTCCGAGCGTCGTGTTGCCATGTTGACGGATGCGCGTTTCAGCAATCTGCCGGCCTTCCTGGTACCGGAGCCCGGCCTCAATTCCGGCTTCATGATTGCTCATGTAACTGCAGCGGCTCTTGCCGCCGAGAACAAGTGCCTCGCGCATCCGGCCAGCGTCGATTCGCTACCCACCTCAGCTAATCAAGAAGACCATGTGTCGATGGCGACGTATGGCGCGCGGCGACTGCTCGATATGACCGATAATACGGCCGGGATCGTCGCCATCGAATTACTTTGCGCAGCACAGGGGATCGATATGCGGCGACCGGTAGAAACCAGCCAGCCCTTGCGCCGCGTCATGGAATCCTTGCGGGCCAAAGTGGCTTTCTGGGATCACGATCGCGAAATGGCGCCTGACATTGCCGCCGCGAAAGACGTGGTTAGCTCGCCGATCTTTGCCGAAATTACCCCACTTCGCGCCGTTTTCTAAAGCATCAGCGCTTCGGCCGCACCGGCAGGACCTGGCCTATCTCAGTGAGTGAGAGCGAAAGATGCTCACACGCGATCGTCTGATCGACAGTCATACCATCTGTCGAGAACGGGTAAACGCTAGCGAAATAGAGAATTTCAACATCAGCGATCCGATAGAGGCACGTGCCGGCGATCGGCTTCTTTTCGCGCACGATCTCAGCCTGGATGCTGCCTCCGCCCTGACCGGGCCATGAGGGCGTCTGCCAAATCGATAGTCCCATCTAGCTTTGGCCGAAGTCGATTAGACCGGACAGGTGGTCTAATTACGCCAAACCATTTCGTGATTTAATGAGGCTAAAGCAAAGTACTATGCTGCGAAAAAAGATTGCGGTGCTGAATGATAATTGGAACGAAGTTACCATCCAGGCGTGGCCTAAGTGTCATCGCCGCGAGCATTCTCGCGGGAGTCATCGTCTTCTCTGCCGGAAAAGTGGAAGCTCCAGACCTGTTCAGGACGGACGCATATATTTGGCAGGTGAAAGGGACGCCGGCATTAAGCGTTTCCATGCGGGAAAATGCCGATATCGTGCATAAGTGGCGTGTGCTGGCCGGGCGTATGGATACGCAAGGGCGTTGGTGGGCCGCGTACCCCCTCTGGGAGACATTAAAAGAGACGAACAGGCCCGTCTTAGCGGTGGTCCGGATTGAAGGTCAATTACGCAATTTCGACCGAACGGAATTGCTAAAGCGTGTCGATAGCATCGTTACCGAATGGCACAGCCGCGGCGTCCCACTCACCGGCATCGAAATCGATTTCGACTGCGCAACATCACGCCTCAACGAATATGCAGCCTTTTTAAAGGCGCTCCGAACCTCACTGCCACGCGAGCAGCTCTCTGTCACCACGCTCCCAACCTGGCTCGATAGCCCTGATCTCGAAAACGTTCTCGCCGAAGTCAATGAGGCGGTGCTGCAGCTTCATGCCGTCCAGAATCCAACTGCCGGTTTATTCGATCCGGAGCTCGCCAAAATTTGGATGGCGAGGTTTTCACAGAAGATGAAACGTCCCTGGTATATCGCCTTGCCAACCTATGGCAGCCGAGTCCAATGGGACAACCTTGGCCGCTTAGCCGCCATTGAAAGCGAACAATCAGCACTCATGGAAACAGAGCAATCGGTCAATCTTTTCGCCGATCCTGTCGACGTGCAATCATTCCTTAAAGACTTAGGCCATCGGC
>CAYOYT010000556.1:0-1858 GCA_964408245.1 uncultured Dongia sp.
GAGGTTGATCTGGTCCAACTCGCGCACGCCCCCGGTGGGCGGTTTCGGGGGCTTTTTCTCAGGGAGGAGGGAGCCCTCGTCGCAGACCCCGTCAGCGGCATTTATGTCGATCATACCAAGGTCAAGACCGTTGATTTCGCGGGGGCGCATTTTCGCTCGCGTGGTCCACTCAATACCTTGCGTTCTCCGCAAGGTCAGCCCGTGCTGTGCCAGGCCGGTGCCTCCGAGCGTGGTCGCGTCTTTTCTTCAAAGAACGCCGAAGTGATTCTTGGCCTGATGACAGGAGGCATCGCCGGCATGAAGGCCTATCGTGAAGAAATTCGCCGCCGTGCCGAAGCCTTCGGGCGTGATCCGGATAGCATCAAGGTTGTCTTCCTCACACCCGTGCACATCCATCCTGAAGGGGGGGCGAGCGCGCTGACGGAGGCCCAAAAGCAGGCCGCTTTCGAGCATAACATCGTAATGGCATCTTCTTCCCTCGATGTAGACTTTTCCCTTTGCGATCTCGACCAGCCAGTGCCACAGGATCTCGAGGCGGGGGGGCATACAAGCGGCCTTGATCAAATGAAGCAGGCAGGCCGTGACTACGGAACCACACTGCGCGAGATGTTCTCAGCCGGAAGGGGTTCCAGTGGGATGGAGTTTTCAGGTACGGCGCAGGAAGTTGCCGACCAGTTGATGGCAGTGATGGATGAAGTTGGCGGGGACGGATTCCTGATTGAAGGTTCTGGCTACAACGGTCAACTTCCTGATCTCTTGAACGGTGTGGTTCCTGCCCTCCAGAAGGCTGGCGCTGTCCGGACAGAGTACGTCGGCGCCAACTTTCGCGAAGTGCTGCGTGAATTCTGATTGGCGCTCCACTCTCGATGCCTCTCGCCGCCAGTCTTGCGCTCGGCTGAAGCAATGTCGCGAAATCGATACTGATATCGGGGAGGTATCGCGATTGGGTGGTGTCCGTGCGATCATTCGAGCGCCTTTTTCGTTACGCAGGTATTTCCAGACTGGCACCCAGCTGAATCATGAGAAAGCAGAAAACAACGAAGCTCAAGAATACCGCGCCCCAGCGACCAGGCATCTACTCTCGTGGCTCCGAGACCGTGGACATGATCCTCGAGGCCGCTTTGCGCGTCCTGGTCGAGGAAGGGGCGTCCGCATTCACACTTCGGCGGATCGCAGAGGAGTGCGGGATGCAGGTTGGTAACGTCAGCCGCCACTTCCCGCGCAAGGAGATGCTTGTTCAGGTCCTTCTCCAGGAGCTGGTCGACCGTGGTGACGAACGAATCAAAGGGGATATCCGGGCATTGGGTATGCCCGCCGATGAGGCTCTTGCGCTTGTTATCGGAGGCAGTCTGGATACAATCAAGACGAAGAGAATGACGCATCTGTTCATCGAGTTGTGGGCCATGGCCAACCACGACGACTTTGTCGCAGAACGCGTCGAGATGATCTACCGCTATGTGCACGAATTGATCGAGTCATGTGTGGCCGAGCTGAATCCAGCGCTCTCTCCAGCGGATGTCGAGGTGGTAGCGCTGTATATCAGTGCATCGATCGAAGGTTCGACCATGCTGGCAGGATATGGCAAGCCGTGGCGCGCGAAGATGCCGCAGTTGAGGTCCATCGCTGTCAAATCTCTGGTTGATCTTGCAAGAACAATCAAACCCGAGGATGTGCGAGGCCTTTCGTCGCTGGCCGATGGATGAGGGTCTCTCATCGCTACCGGCGCCGGCCCCGCTGTTGCCCCTTGGCCAATTGGCGCGCCTTGCGGCTTAATTCACTCGCTGACTTGATATAGACGATTGGCCTAGCCCGGATTTCTCAAAGGTAAGAGGTGCATCGGGCCTGTGAATGAGTAAAA
>CAYOYT010000557.1:0-1848 GCA_964408245.1 uncultured Dongia sp.
GAACGCTGGCTGGAGATGGTTGCGACACAAGGTCATGCGACACGCCAGCACGATGGCGTGAGTATCGAGGAGCGTATCGCCGAACTGACTATGATGGGTTTGCGTCTTGCCGAAGGTATCCCCATAGCGCGTTTCGAAGCAGAGGCCGGGCGGACTTTTGATGCGTGTCTCGATCCATCGCGTCTGGCACGCCTCGTCGCCGGCGGATTTCTGGCGCGACAGGATGACAGGCTTTTTGCGACGCCAGCCGGTCGTCAGCGTCTCAATACCGTCCTTGGGGAATTACACTTGGGTGACGCAGGGTAGAGCCGCCGCCCAAACAAATCCATTACAGTGTCAGATGGTACGGCGCTTCAATTGATGATCGCGGCGAAAGTGGTCGGCGCGGGATCCTTAACGCTGAACGTGCCGCCACCAACTTCCAGTACTGCAAGACCGCGTTCAACTTTACCGCCGGCATCCAAACGGAAGACACCTGTGACACCTGAGAATCCGGACGGGTCGGTCATTCGGGTCTGCGAAAAATCGCCACCTACCTTGGATTGCGCAAGGGCAACCGCCAGCGTCACCGCGTCATAGACAATGGCGGCGCGTGGATCGGGCGCTGCGCCATAAAGGTTGGTGTAACGCTGCGCGAAGGTCTGGAATTTTTCCGATGGGCTGGCCGCGAACCAGCCGCCGGCCAATGCCGGCTCGGAGGCGATTGTCGCGTCCTGCCACGAGGCAGTGCCGAGAAGGCGCACAAGACCGGTCGGCATTTCGAAAGCCGGCATCATCGCCGCGAAAGCGCGCAGCTTCTGACCGCCCTCCGGAATCATCAGCGCGTCGAAGCCGCTGCGTTTATAAGCATCCGCCACTTCGCGCACCGGCTGGGTAAGATCGGGAGATTTAGGGTCGTAGAAGATCACCTGCGAAATGGCACCGCCAGTTTTCACCACCGATTCCTGATAGGCGGCGAGCACGATGCGGCCAAACGCATTGTTGGGTGTCATGATGGCAAAGCGCTTGACGCCCTGACTGGCGGCATAGGAGACGACGCGCGCGACCTGACTCTCAGGTGTGATGCCGAGGATGTAGACGCCGGATTGCGCCTGCGAATTGTCGTTGCTGAAACTCACCATCGGGACACGCGCAGCCGTCACCGGTGCCGCGGATTGCTTCAGCTCTGCGCCGAACAGAGGACCCAGGACGATATCCGCCTTGTCAGCTAGTGCCTCGCGTGCCGCTGACGCTGGGCCGCCGGGGGTCGCGGTGTCGCGTGGGATCAGCTTGAAATTGTCACCGGCTACATCAAACAGGCCCATATCGGCGGCTTGGAGCATAGCCCGCCCCAAGCCGCCCTGCTGACCGGAGAGCGGCAGCAGCAGGCCAACCTTGATCTCCGTGTCGGCTGGTGTCGCCGGGGTGCTCGGTGCCTGGGCCGCCGGGCTCGGCGTGGGTGTCGGGATCGGCTGGCTAACCTTAGGCGGCGGCGCTACGCTCGGGGCGCACGCGCTCACCGACAAAAGGATGAAGCTCGACAAGAGGGCGCTCGCCAAGGCAGACAAGGGGCGCGTCGGCTTCGATGCTGCAATCATAATCACTCCGGCAGATGAATCTTGAGATAAGATGACAAAGCCTAACGACAGCAGCTTGCCAAGTAAACCTAAGGAAAGACAGGAAGAAGGCGGAATTGTGGGTCGCTCGCGAAACCGTGAGGGCGAATTGGGTCTCGTGGCGACACCGATCGGCAATCTTGGCGATCTTTCGCCGCGGGCGGCCGATTATCTTAAATCCGCCGATGTCATTGCCTGCGAGGATTCGCGCATCAGCATTCGCCTGCTGCAGCATCTGGGGCTCAAGAAACCG
>CAYOYT010000558.1:0-1842 GCA_964408245.1 uncultured Dongia sp.
AGGATTTCCAACCGGCTTACCTCTTCATCGGCGGCATCGTGATGGTCTCCAGCTTGTTCTTCATGGGCCTGAGACAAGACGCCGGTGCCAATGTCAGCGGCAATAAGCACCGCGCTGTTGCGAGTCCGTTGGTGGAGAGAATGGATCCCCGGGCAAAACGGTAGGGCATCCCGGATTGAGCACGATTCATGAGAATCTGTCGGGGTCTTTCTGAAGCGTTACTCAATTTTCTTCTGTCCCGGGCTGGTGCATCGTGATGACAGGAAAATCGTAAGAACGCAGGAGAAATCACATGAATGCGATCAGTCGGTTAGGGAAGAATTCGCGGCAGAACACGGACTTACTGCACCTTTGCGTTGGGTGCTCGGATGAGGAATTAGCGCGCCTGACGGTACGTGATCGCCAGGTTGTGCAGACCACCATCGGCGCGGTCGCGGCGTTGGTGCCGACACTTTTTGTGGTGCGGCACGATCAGACTCTGACCGCCAGTCTGGAACCTGAAAATGCGGTGATGGTTAACCGCGGCTCGCGCTTGGTCACGGCCGAGACCGCGACGCTGGATGCTTTTGCGCGACTCGAACCCGGCAGCATGGTCTTGGTCAGTGGCATTCACGCCTCCAGTGAAGTGTTTGCCGCCGCAGCCGATCTGATGGATTTCAAAGGTTGTCACGTTGTTCTGGTGCGCGAGGCCATTGGTGACACCAGCGATTATGGCATGCAAGCCGCATTCAATATGCTGGTGCAGGCCTATCCTGGGCAGATCGAGATTATCGGCGTCGATGAGATCGCAAGAGATTCGGATGCTGTTTTTTCGCACAAGATGATGGCGCTGGCTGCTGAGTGAGTATTGGCTGGAGATCCACCTATCCGGGTAAAGAGTTACCGAGCGGGATGATCTCCTTTGCGTCCGGCGTGAAGGCGCCGCCTTGCCAATCGCCCAGCCAGCGATCGACGGTGAGGCCCGCTTGTGCGATCAAATGCGCCAGATGCTGTTGCGATGAAAACCGGATCTGCGATTTAGCGGCGAGGAGAGCGCCGTCGGCGAGGCGGTAATAGGTACCGTAGGTAACGATGCCAGTTGCCGCGTCATAGGCATAATCGTTCCAAGACTCGACGCGGCCGTGTTTGGAATGGTCGACAAAACGCCGCGAGGGGTCTTCACCCCATTCTTCCCATTCACGCCTTGCGGGATTACGGCTGTCGAAGATAAAGCGGCCTTGTGGCGTCAGATGTGTGGCGATAGTCGCCAGCAAAGCCAGCTGATCCGCATCGGTCAACAGGCATTGGAAGGCGTGGCCTGTCATCAAAATAAAATCGAAACGCTGGCCCAAACGCACAAGGCGGCCATCGCCTTCGACCCAGGTGACGCGGTCGCCGCCCGGTCGTTGGCGAGCGATGGCGAGCATTGCCGGTGCTGGATCGACACCTGTCACCAGCGCACCACGTTCGGCGATCGCGGTGGCGAGGAGACCTGTGCCGCAGCCCAGATCGAGCACAGTTGAGACGCTTTGTGACAAATGAAGACAGCTGCGCGTATCATCGCCCCAGCCATTGTCGAGATCGTAAAAATCGACAAGGCGCTTGTCGTGATAGAGCGCGTCATCGGCTGCGGGTGGTGCGATCATGATCATTCCTAAAAGAAAACCGCCGCATCGATTTTTACGATGCGGCGGCTTTTAGCGCTGGACCTAGAGCGGCGGTATCAGTGAATGCGGGACCAGATCTTCCGCTTCGCTGCATACGCGACGAGCGTCAAGACAACGAGAAACAGCATGGCTTTGAGACCTGTCCTAACGCGGTTCTCGTAATTGGGCTCACCCGCCCAAGTGAGAAACACTGAAA
>CAYOYT010000559.1:0-1832 GCA_964408245.1 uncultured Dongia sp.
CTCGCTACCGTGAAACCAGGCGAATCGTTCGGAGAGCTAGCAGCGATCGACGACCAGCCGCGTTCGGCGAGCGTCACGGCAATCGAGAAGTCGGAATTGTGCATCATGCCGCCGGACGTTTTCCTGGAGCTGGTGCGCACCAATGCCGCAGTCTCTTTTCGCTTATTGCAACGCATGACGCGCCTCGTGCGGCAGAGCGGTCTGCGCATCATGGAGCTTTCGACACTGCAGGCGGCGCAACGTGTTTACGCCGAATTGCTGCGCATGGCACAGCCGGAGCAAGCGGTGCCGGGCCTGTGGGTTGTTCGTCCGCTGCCGCCAATGCATGAGATTGCGGGCATGACCAGCACGACACGCGAGACGGTCAACCGAGCAGTCAGTCAGCTCTATCCGAGTGGGCTGCTGAAGCGGAAAGGCCGCAATCTCTATCTGATGGATAAGACTAAGCTGGAAGAGTTGGTCCTGACCATACAGGCGCACCACTCACACAGATAAATCGTGGCCTTCTCGAGACGCGATCGACCATCAATCAGGATCTGCACTGGCCACGACCGTCGCCTGATCCGGCGCGGGTCGTTGTAATTGCAGTCGCCGATGCGTGCGGTAAGCAAAGGGCAACGTGCACAGATAGAACAGCAAGGTGAAGAACAAGGTCGCCCACGGTACGCTGACGAGAAGCGAGGCGTAGGCCACCACCCCGATCATGGTGGGCAACACCCAGGATTGGCTCACACGCACACGTTTGAAGGAGAAGGTTGGGAGGCGGCTAACCAAAAGACCGGCCACTCCAACGAGGAAGATACCGACGAAGACGGGCACGCGCAGAAATTCGTAGCCAAATTCAAGCCAGGCGATGAGAGGCATCAGCGCGAGGCCCGCGCCCGCCGGTGCTGGCACGCCGGTAAAAAAGCGGCTTGTCCAGGCTGGGAGATCAGCATTATCGAGCTTGGTATTAAAGCGGGCAAGGCGCAGGGCCATGCAGGCGCTGAAGGCCAAGGTTAGCGCCCAGCCGATACCTTTCACATCCTGTGTGCTCCACAGAAACATGATCATGGCGGGCGCTACGCCGAAACTAACGAAGTCGCTCAAGGAATCAAGCTCGGCGCCGAACTTGCTGGAGGAATCGAGAAGTCGGGCAATGCGCCCATCCAGCGCATCGAAAACGGCGGCGATGAGGATGGCGATAACCGCATGCTCCCACCGATCTAGCAGAGCGAAGCGAATACCGGTCAGCCCGGCGCAAAGAGCAAATATGGTTAGCATATTCGGGATGAGCCGGTTGATCGAATGATCGCGCAGTCGGCGGTGTCTGATCATGGCAAGCTCCTTCGCGTCATCGACGCTGGCATAAGAGACGCTCAGCGCATTTCGCCGAGGCGGGCCGCTTCTTCAGAACGGAAATCGGCCAAAACGGTTTCACCGGCGACGGCCAGCTGACCAATGGCAACCTGTGGCTGCAGCCCATCTGGTAGATAGACGTCGACGCGGCTGCCAAAGCGGATCATACCATAACGTTCGCCCGCGCGCAGATTCTGACCGATGCGGGTCCAGCTCAGGATACGCCGCGCCACAAGGCCAGCGATCTGGACGACGCAGATATCGTAGCCGTCAGGGGTGCGCAGATGCATCGAACTGCGTTCGTTTTCGTCGCTTGCCTTATCGAGTGCCGCGTTGAGAAACTTACCTGGACGATAGGCTATAGCGATTACTTCTGCATCAACCGGCGCTCGATTGATGTGCACAGAAAGCACGTCCATGAAAATGCTAATACGAGTGAGAGGGCGCTGATCGAGTCCTAAATACGCTGGTGGCACCGCCGGCTGGATCATATG
>CAYOYT010000560.1:0-1821 GCA_964408245.1 uncultured Dongia sp.
TTTTCTGATACGCAGCCCGCCAGTGACGATGCGTGGCCTGGATATCGTTTGGGTTCGGCCTATATCCCCTAGACCGCCCTCATCGTCGCGGCAGCCATCGTTCAAAACAGGGGAGAGCCATATGACAGAGCATCAGAGCGCAGAACACAAGCCCAGCCAGCGCGTCATCGATCTGTTCGACCGCTACACCCATGGTGAGATGGATCGCCGGCGGTTCCTCGAAAAGCTGACACTCCTCGCCGGCTCGTCCGTAGCGGCGTTGGCACTTCTTCCCGTTCTAGAAAACAATTACGCCATCGCGGATCTCTTGCCCGAGGGCGATCCTCGAATCAAGACCGAAACAATCGACGTCAAGGGCACCAAGGCCTATCTGGCGAGCCCCGCCAGTAGCGATAATTGGCCGGCGGTGCTTGTCATTCACGAGAATCGCGGCCTCAACCCGCATATAAAAGACGTGACGCGGCGTCTCGCGGCCGAAGGCTTCCTCGCGGCCGGTGCGGATTTCCTTTCCGTCGCTGGCGGGACGCCCACTGATGAGGACAAGGCGCGTGAAATGATCGCTGCGCTCGATAAGACCGCGACCGAACAGGCGGCGCGCGACATCGTCGCCGATCTCCACAGTCGTTCCGACAGCAATGGCAAGGTGGGTGCCATCGGCTTCTGCTGGGGCGGCGGTCTCGTTAACCGTCTCGCCGTCACCGACCCAGCGCTCGATGCGGCCGTGGCCTATTACGGTATGCAGCCGGATGTGAAGGATGTCGGTAATATCAAAGCGCCGCTGTTGCTGCAATATGCCGGCCTCGACGAGCCCATCAATGCTGGCATCCCGGCCTACGAAGCGGCGCTCAAAGCCGACAGCAAGAAATACGAGCTTTACGTCTATGACGGTGTCAATCACGCCTTCAACAATGACACCAACACCGCGCGCTACGACAGGAAGGCCGCCGACCTCGCCTGGTCGCGCACCGTGGCCTTCCTTCACAAGTCTCTGGGTTGATCTTCCCTCATCGCCCGGTACGATGGTGCCCTTCAGCAGAAGGACAATCCGCCGACCACGATCATCACGGCAATACGCTAGGCAATGCGATGATCGGCCTGGGCGCAATCCTTGGCGACCGCTGCTAAGGTGCCGAACCCCGCTTCGCCCTCTGCACCATCGTTTCCAGCGCGTTCAGGAATCGCGAGCGATCAATGGTGCTGAAACTAGGACCGCTACCTTTGATCTCCCCCATGTCGCGCAATTGGCTAGAAAGCTCACGCATGGCGAGCGCGGTGCCGATGCTGTTCTCGGTGAATGGCTTGCCGGTCATGCCCAGTACCATCGCCCCGGCCTTGATGCAGCGATCGGCAAGCTGGATATCCGCCGTCACGACGATGTCGCCGGCCGTCATGCGCTCGACAATCCAATCGTCGGCGGCATCGAATTTGGCGCTCACCACCACATTGCGGATGAGTGGAGTGCCGCTCGGGCGGAAACCGCTATTGCTCACCACATGTGTCACCACCCCGTGCCGTTCGGCGACGCGGACGATCTCTGCCTTTACCGGGCAGGCATCGGCATCGACAAAGATTTCGAATGGGCGATCGGTCATGAAAATCGAAACTCCGGTTGGAAACATCACGCATCATCTACCGCTTACCTACCTGATTTAAAAGGCTTTTGTGGAGTCGCGCGATTTGACGCGGGAGACTTCTACAAGAAACATGGCACGAGAGCCGAGAAACCTGTATCAAGCGCGCTTAACCGATAGGCGCGCCGCCGACACGGGTCAGACATCCGCTAAATCGATCATGCCATCCAAAGGGGCAGGGGATCGTCGG
>CAYOYT010000561.1:0-1800 GCA_964408245.1 uncultured Dongia sp.
TCCGAAGGCGACACCAAGCGCGATGGCGAGGACGGCAAGGCGGAAGAGTTCACGCGACCCTGTATGGGCGATGTAATGTAACACCCAGGGAATGACGCGGCGTCCCACAACCAGCATGAAGACAATAAAGGCTGTTACCTTACCCAATGTGATGACGAGCGGCATGACGATCTCACCCTCACCGCCGGTGAGGATCGCCCCAAAGGGTGGCAGTAGAACGAGGACCATCACCATCACCAGATCCTCGACGATCAGCCAGCCGATGGCGATGCGGCCGCGGTTGGTCTCGATTGCATGGCGCTCCTGTAATGCGCGCAGCAGCACGACGGTACTCGCGACCGAGAGTGCAAGGCCGAAAACGAGACCGCCCGCCATGGGCCAACCTAGGCTCCAAGCCAGCGCCCAGCCCAACGCGGTCGCTGAGGCGATCTGCAGGACTGCGCCCGGAATGGCAATCGCTTTGACGGACAGCAGGTCCTTCAATGAGAAATGCAGTCCCACCCCAAACATCAGCAGAATGACGCCGATCTCGGAGAGCTCGAGGGCAAGGCCCTGATCCGCGACATAGCCGGGGGTGAAAGGGCCGACGATGACGCCGGCCAGCAGATATCCCACCAACGGCGAAATCCTGAGACGTTGAGCAGCCGCTCCAAAAATGAAGGCGAGGGCAAGACTGCCGACGATCGTGGCAATTAGCGGCGTGGCGTGGGGCATTGGGATCTTACGTCGCAAGAGGGAGTGGAATGGGTGCAATCAGGCCAAAGCCCATTCTTAAATGGCGCTCTAAGCGCCTTTTTTCAATCACCAAGGGGCGATGAGCCATGGGACGCATCATTTCGGCATCTCTCATGACGCAATCGCGCTACTCATGCCGCTATGCGGACGATAGCTTGCGGGTTAGCCATCTCGATCCGGGATTTTTCGATCATGCTCGCCAATCGCGGCGTCCTCCTCGCGTTCCTCGCCTCCGCCGCCTTCTCAATGAAAGCTATCTTCGTCAAGCTCGCTTATCTTTACGGCGTCGATGCCGTTCTGCTGCTGGCGCTGCGAATGGCTTTTTCATTGCCCTGCTTGCTCTTCGCTGCCTGGTGGTCGGGCCGGGGTGGCGTGGCATCAATCTCGCCCCGCGATTGGCTGAGCATCCTTTTTCTCGGTTTCGTTGGGTATTATCTCTCAAGCCTGCTCGATTTCATGGGGCTCGCGTATATCACGGCCGGCCTTGAGCGCCTCATCCTCTTCCTGTATCCCACGGTCGTGGTGCTGATCTCGGTCTACATGTTCGGCAAAGGCATCACCCGGAGGGCGATCTTTGCCATGGCGCTTTCATATGTCGGTATTGGTATCGCATTCCTGCATGACATTGAGGTCACCGGAGATCACCGTGCAACGGCAATTGGCGGCGGCCTCATCTTTCTATGTATGATTACCTATGCGGTCTATCTGGTGGGTTCCGGCCAGATGACGCAGCGCATGGGTTCGACCCGCTTCGCGGCGCTCGCGACCAGTGTTGCCGCCATCTCTTGCCTGATCCATTTTGCGCTGGTGAGCCCGCTTGCCAAGGCTGTGAGCCAGCCGTGGCAGGTGTATGCCTACGCCGCGGCGATGGCAGGCCTATGCACCATCCTGCCGATTTTCCTCACGGCTAAGGCGATCCAGCTGGTTGGTGCTTCCAAGGTCTCGATCGTGGGATCGATCGGTCCCATCGCCACGATCTTCTTTGGCTGGCTGTTTCTAGGGGAAGACGTCTCAATCGAGCAGATGGTAGGGGCTACTTTCGTCCTTGGCGGAGTCATGTTGGTG
>CAYOYT010000562.1:0-919 GCA_964408245.1 uncultured Dongia sp.
CGAGCGCATCTGGCCCGGCCAGGAATCCGCAATGCAAAGATTACCCTCGCAAGCGCCTTCCAACACTTGGCCGTTCGCGTCGACGATTTCCGGCATGACGCCGGGGAGCGGCCGCGTCGCCGAACCAGGTTTCAGCTTGGTGGCGCCAGGCAGCGGTGAAATCAGAATGCCACCGGTCTCGGTTTGCCACCAGGTATCGACAATCGGGCAGCGATTCTTGCCAACAATGCGGTAGTACCACAGCCAGGCTTCGGGATTGATCGGCTCACCGACCGACCCAAGCAGACGCAGGCTGTCCAACTTGCATGTCTGCACCGGCCCCTCACCCTCGCGCATAAGTGCGCGGATCGCGGTGGGGGCGGTGTAGAAGATATTAACCTTGTGCTTGTCGCAGACCTGCCAGAAACGCGACGAATCCGGATAGTTTGGAACGCCTTCGAACATCAGCGTGGTGGCGCCGTTGGCGAGCGGCCCGTAGAGGATGTAGGAATGACCTGTCACCCAGCCCACATCTGCCGTGCACCAATAGATATCACCTTCGTGATAATCAAAAACGTATTGATGTGTAAAGGAAGCGTAGACGAGGTAGCCGCCCGTGGTGTGCAGCACGCCCTTGGGCTTGCCGGTCGAGCCAGAGGTATAAAGGATGAACAGGGGGTCTTCGGCATTCATTGCCGCCGGCGGGCAGTCGGATGAAACCTGAGCACCCTCCTCATGATACCATACGTCGCGGCCTGATTTCATCTCGACGGTGCCGCCGGTGCGTTTGACCACGATGCAGGCGGAAACATCTGGGCATTGCTTCAGGGCGGCGTCCACATTGGCTTTAAGCGGCACCTTCTTCCCGCCGCGCAGGCCTTCATCCGCCGTGATAACGACGCGAGAATCACAATCGACGATGCGACCGGCGAGACTATCC
>CAYOYT010000562.1:929-1793 GCA_964408245.1 uncultured Dongia sp.
AGCCACCAAAGACGACGGAATGGACCGCGCCGATGCGTGCACAGGCCAGCATGGCATAGGCGGCTTCAGGAATCATCGGCATGTAGATGGTGACGCGGTCGCCCTTCTTCACGCCCCTGGCTTTGAGGACATTCGACATACGCCCCACCTGCTCGGCAAGCTCGCCATAAGTGATGTGCTTCGACTCCGATGGGTCATCCCCTTCCCAGATGATGGCTGTCTGCTTGGCGCGCGTGGGCAAATGACGGTCGATGCAATTAGCAGCGACGTTGAGCTGGCCATCGTAATACCAGCGGATACGCACCGCGCCCGTGTAATCGACATCTTTCACCTGAGTATAGGACTTCATCCAATCGACGCGGCGGCCGTGTTCGGCCCAGAAACCAGCATTGTCTTCGAGGGATTTTTTGTACATCACCTCGTATTGCGCGGCATTGATAAGCGCACGCGCGGCGCTGCTCGCCGGTACATCGAAAACCTGCTGATCACTCATGCCACCGAGCCTCCCATATCTCAAAAATCGTCTTATTTTCAAAGCATCGGATTAACTCCGAGAACTTCTTTGAACGTGATTATTGACAGAACGAGCGGCCGATACAAGGCTTTGCCACCATGCAACATAGACGTCGTTACATTCCGTAGACATAACGGCCGGGATGCAAACGCATCCCGGCCGTTACGGAGAAGATATGTCACCAAAAGGCGCAAGGGCGCGGCCGCACCCTTGCGCCTGACCGGATTTATCTTTCCAGTGCCGGCAAGGGATCCTCGCCAAGCGCATACCAATCGACCTTCCGCGTCGCCACCATCGTGAGAACCAGGATCAGCAGCAGGCCGATCGTGCCAGAAAGCAGCGCATAGCTT
>CAYOYT010000563.1:0-366 GCA_964408245.1 uncultured Dongia sp.
GTTTCAGGGTGGGCAGAAGATCGCGCACATCTTCGGGATAGATGCGGACGTTATCGAGTTTCTCGGCATCGATATGGGCGAGCGCCGAGGCAATGCCGTTAAGGAAAATCTCGCAGCCGATGAGTCCCGTTTGCAGATTGGCCTTAGCTTGTGCAGCCAGATGCTCGCCGCCACCAAAGCCGATTTCTAGCCAGTACTGTTCTTTGGGTGTGACAAAGAGCTGCGCTGGATCGATCGTCGCACCAGTTTCTACCGTCACGCGGATATCAGGCAGCAGCGTTTCTAACAGCCGCTTGCGGTTTTCGCGCAAAGGTCGGCCCTGGCGACGGCCATAAAAGTTTCGCCGCGGCCCGGTTTCTTCCGGGG
>CAYOYT010000563.1:376-1791 GCA_964408245.1 uncultured Dongia sp.
TGTTGGAGCAGGAGAACGAGGTGCTGCGCCGGGCCGCGGCGTATCTGTCGCTCATCGACCTTGATCTCTTGCTGCTTATGCCATTGCCGCCTGAAGCTGGGCGACGAGGTCAAGTTTTTCCCACGAGAAGCCGCCATCGGGATCGGGCTCGCGGCCGAAATGACCATATGATGACGTGCGTGCGTATATAGGCCTATTGAGGCCCAAATGCTGGCGGATACCGCGAGGGCTAAGATCCATCACCTCACCCAGCGCCCGGACGAGCTGGTTCTCATCGACTGTGCCGGTGCCGTAGGTATTGACATAAAGCGAGAGCGGCTTCGAAACGCCGATCGCATAAGCAACCTGGATCACGCACTTCTCAGCATAGCCAGCGGCGACGACGTTCTTGGCGAGATAGCGAGCGGCATAAGCGGCCGAGCGGTCAACTTTCGTCGGATCCTTGCCACTGAAAGCGCCGCCCCCATGGGGCGAGGCGCCGCCGTAAGTGTCAACAATGATCTTGCGGCCGGTGAGACCAGCATCACCGTCCGGACCGCCGATCACGAATTTGCCTGTCGGATTGACATAGAATTCTTCTTCTTTAGGCAGCCAGCCCTTGGGCAGAACCTTTTCGACATAGGGGCGCACAAGGTCACGGACCTGTTTCTGGTCAAGGCCATCGTCATGTTGGGTCGAAACAACGACGGAGGTCGCCTTCACCGGCTTACCATCCTCGTAATGTAGAGTGACTTGGCTCTTCGCGTCAGGACCGAAGCCCTTCACCTTACCGCTGTGGCGATCTTCGGCCATCAGCTTCAGAATCTGATGCGAGTATTGCAGCGGTGCCGGCATCAGCTCCGGCGTTTCCTTGCAGGCATAACCAAACATGATGCCCTGGTCGCCCGCACCTTCATCCTTGTTGCCCGCCGCATCGACGCCCTGGGCGATATCAGCGGATTGTGAGTGGACGTAGCAATCGATCGAGGCGCTTTTCCAGTGAAACCCGTCTTGCTCGTAGCCAATCTCCTTGATGGCGCGGCGGGCAGTTTCGATCAGTTTGTCATGGGTGATCGAGGAAGGGCCGCGCACTTCGCCGGCGAGGACGACCTTGTTTGTCGTGGACAATGTTTCGCAAGCGACGCGAGCGTCGGGCTGAGCGCTCAGATAAAGATCGACGATGCTGTCCGAGATACGGTCACAGACCTTGTCCGGATGGCCTTCGGACACGCTTTCACTGGTGAAAAGATAGGAGGATTTCGACACGAGGCTAATTCCCGCAAAGATAAAGGTTCGACAAGTTCACGTGCAACGGAAGGGGTGTTCGAGGGATGATCTGCGCGGTCCTTGAGTCGGACAGCAAAATCCCTCCCGCCGTGCGGCCGGGATCATGGTTGAGCGGGATTCCCCGGTCAAGCGGGTTTTAATCGTCTGTC
>CAYOYT010000564.1:0-1790 GCA_964408245.1 uncultured Dongia sp.
TTTTCGCTGTGATGGCCGTGATCGCAGCCGCTGACATCTTCTACCAGCGCTTCGAATACATGAAGGGCCTGCGTATGTCGCGCCAGGAGCTGCGTGACGAGTTCAAGCAAACGGAAGGCGATCCGCTGGTCAAGGGGCGTTTGCGCCAGCTGCGCATGGAACGTGCGCGGCGACGGATGATGGGCGAGGTCCCGAAGGCCGACGTTGTCGTGACCAACCCAACCCATTATGCGGTAGCTTTGAAATACGACCAATCTGCCATGTCTGCGCCGAGGGTCGTGGCAAAGGGCGCCGACAAGGTTGCCCTACGTATCCGCGAGGTGGCAAAAGAGGCGGATGTCCCCGTCATCGAGAATCCGCCCTTGGCGCGCGGTCTCTATGCCGCAGTTGAGATTGATCAGGAAATTCCACCTGAATATTACAAAACTGTGGCCGAACTCATTTCCTACATCTTCAAGTTGAAGAAAAGGCGGCTCTAGGCGGCTGCATTCGGCAATAGGATCAGTTAAACTCGGCTTGCATCGATCAGAATGAGGGCCGAACATTGCGCCGAGCGACCATATTTTGCGGAACTTCATCGGCGATCTACCTATCGTCTTTGGCGGTCGCACGCGCTGAGCCAGATACGGAGATGGCGGCAAGTCACATTTGGCCTATTATCCCGATTGGGATCATTATTCTTCTCATTGCCGGTTTGATTGCCTGCCTGATCGGCTGGCGTCGTGCGGCGGCCACGCGCGATCTCCTTCTTTGCAGCCTTAATGCCACGAGCCGCGCCCGGCAGCTGATCGATGCCGGCGGCCGCGTTATCCTGGCCAATAAAGCATTTACGCGCCTGTTTCAGGGAATGAATGTTACGCTGCCAGAACTTCTGATGGCGCGACTCAATCCTGATTCGGACACGGCGGAGATCCTGCGTCAGCTTATTCTGACCGTAAACGAAGGCGGGCACGGCAGGACTGAGATCGAAATCCCGCAAGGGGATGGCCAGATCGATTGGTTCGATATCTCAGGCTGGTCGATTACGGAGCTCCCTGGTCATGTTTTGTGGAGTGTCGAAAAAGTCACCGCGCAGCGTCAGATTCAAGATTTCATCCGCTCTGATCATGAGACCTTTGCCGATCTTATCGAACATGCACCGATCGGCTTTTATTCCGCAGATGAAAACGGGCGCTTTCTTTTCGTCAATTCAACCTTGGCTGATTGGCTGGGGCTCGTGCGGGAAAATGAAGGCGGCTACCGACAGAACCTTCACGATCTGATCGTCGACGGCTTGCCATCTGAAACTCCACCATATAGCCCATTCCATGATATCGAGGCGAACAGCGGCGAAGTAATTCTGCGCGGGCCGAACAAACGGATATTTCAGGCCTTCATCCGGCATGACGTTGCCAATGTGCAATCGTCTAAGGGTACAAAGCTGCGCACCCGTTCCGTAGTTCACGATCTCAGCCGTGAGCGTGAGCTGGAGAGCGCCCTGCAGGTATCCGAGCAATATTTCCAACGTTTCTTCGAGGAGGCGCCGGCCAGCATCTTGCTGTTAGACGACAAAGGACGAGTCGAACAGGCAAATCCTGCCTTTCAGCATCTGCTCATCGGTGCGGAATGGTCGCAGGCGCGCTTCGTCGAGTTAGTGCAGCCCGATGAGCGGGCGGTTGCGGAGACTCATCTTAGCCAGGTCATGTTGGATGGCCGCGCTGGCCAGCCGCTCACGGTTCGGCTGATCGGTGACAAGCAGCGTTCGGTGACAATCTACGCTTCCCGACGTGAGGATCGTGGGCGTGCCATTG
>CAYOYT010000565.1:0-1786 GCA_964408245.1 uncultured Dongia sp.
GCGGCTCATGACCCACGGCGAAATGCCGCCGGGGTTCATGGCAAACAACAAGCCCATGTTTCACGGCTCGGGCTGGAATGTATACCTTTCCGAGCTTGCCAACATTGACCGCTTTACCTCCGTGCTCTGATGCCCAAAATTTTCCGATGGCGGCCGCTTTCGGCTGCTTGGACCAGTTTCGCGGTGTCACCTCTAGTAGAGGCACGACTTGCGCCAAGTCGACGTCGTCATTGAGGGGTTGATCCAATCCCTGCTCGCCCTGCGCAATCTCAGCGCTAACATTGAGCGGGTACGCGGCAAAGAATTGATCGGGGGTGCTCCCCGTGCGTGCTGCCTGCACGGCATAAAAATTGCGAATCAGCGACGCATAGTTCTGGTTGACCTCCGGCGTAAACCGTTTCGCCGTGTTCAATTGATCGAGCACCGTTTGGTAGACACTATCCGCACTCTGCATGAAAGCATCGTTATTGCTGTAAAGCTCGTAAAAACCCTCGGCGTCTTTCTGCAGCTGGGCAAGTCCACCATCTTCCTTCAGTCTTTTGGCCTGGGCATAGCTCAAATTGTCGGGGTTCGTTCGAACATGCTCTAGGATCGATTTCTCGAGCGAGGTACCACTCACCGCATTGACGAGCTCACCCACCGGCACGCGCACGTCGCCTCCGGAGATTATCGCCTCCTGCAATTGGGCCGTCGCAGTCGGAAGCCTTGGCGTGATCGCGCCCGCATCAGCAGCGCTCTCGATAAGCTGCGCGAAAGCTCCCGCCTCGATATAAACGTCCGGCGTCTGCGCGGCGTCCGCCATTTTTTGTACAGCTTGCGCGAAGCCTTCGGGATGGCGCTCCCGCAGCTTGGAGGTCCCTGCCGTTGCCATGATCTTGCCGAGCCCGCCCGCCTTTCGCTCGGCCTCCGCGGCTGCCTGCACGCGGCGCTGATGTAGTGTACTAACCGCAGCTCCCATTCCGGTCGTTAGGAATGTTGCCGTCGTGGTTGCAATAAATGTTTGGAGCGCGGCGTCGGGACGGTCGTCCAAGTAATTTTGGACAGTCCAAGTCGGGTGCAGCGCCAACTGCTCATTGGCGTCCTGCCACGCCGTTGCCACCTGCTCTGTCGCATTTTCAGTGACGAGTTGCTTAGTTACCCAGTCGATCAGCGGTGTGCTCGTTTTTATGCCACGTAGTAAACCTTCGAGAGGCAACTTTTCGGTAATCGCCTCGACGGCGCCCTGCTCCAAACCATAAAGAGCGGCCATTCCAGGTGTGAGGCCTTCATCACGCGCATCGATATACGACTGCCCACCTGTCAGCGCTCCGATCATTGCCAGACCAATTTCGGGTTGTCCGGCTAACGACGCGCCGACCGCTCCGACAGTAACCGGCACACTCTCGACGCCCTGAAAGAAACCACGCTCGTCCGCGCTCAAATAGGACATGTCGCCGCGCACCGTCGACTGCGCGGTGCTGGTTCTGTCGATCCACCAGCGATAGCTATCGGCGGCATCCTTGATGCCGAGCAGTTCTGCTCCCCCGAGGAAGGTACCCAGGATACCATTCTGCAGGCCATACATACCCGCCGCCAATGAGCGACCCGCGTTTTTTGCGACCTGTACCGGCTTGGGCAGGAATGCGTCCGCGTTGGCTTCTTTGAGGACGCCAAACTCTTCCTCCATTTGCGCCAGTCGCTCGAGATCATCGCTTGCCGTGGCCGCAAAGGATCGATCGCCGACCATTTGCAACGTCACCGGCGTGTTCGCCAATCGGTCGAGAATGTTCTGGGCCTTGTGATTCTC
>CAYOYT010000566.1:0-1770 GCA_964408245.1 uncultured Dongia sp.
GTTCCAAGATGTTAGCGACCTCAAGGCGGCTGTCGAGATATGTCTCCACATTCGCCATCTTGGCAATCTGGCCGAGGCGATAGTCGCGCACGCGGCCCCAGGCCGAAAGCCCCGGAAGGCGCGATTCCTTGTTTACGCGGCCGCCAAGTTCGGTCGAAGCCTCCGCGAGTGCTACCTCATAGCCACGCAAACCCAGGGCACGCGCAGCTTCGAGCCCAGCCGGGCCGCCACCGACGATGAGGACGCGATCGGTGGAAGCCTTGGGCGTCATCAATTCCGGATGCCAGCCCTTGCGCCATTCCTCGCCCATGGTCGGATTCTGAGTGCAGCGAAGGGGCGTGATGGTGTAATCGCCCGAGACGCAAATATTGCAACCGATGCATTCGCGGATGTCTTCGAGCCGGCCCTCCTCGATCTTTTTCGGCAGGAAAGGATCAGCGATTGAAGGTCGCGCCGCACCGATCATATCCAGGACGCCTTTGCGGATCAGCGAGACCATACGATCGGGTGAGGTGTAGCGACCGACACCCACCACTGGCTTAGTGGTGAGCGATTTTACGAAAGCCGTGAAAGGCTCTTGGAAACCTTCCTCAGCGAAGCGGGAGGTCTGACTGTCATACTTCCAAGTCGAGAGATTGACATCCCAAAGATCGGGAAGTTCCGCCAACATGGCGATGATATCGCGCGCTTCGCCATCCGAGGCGATGCCGTCCTTACCCATCATCTCGTCGACGGCGAAACGTACGGCGACACCACAGGTATCGCCAACCGCGGATTTCGTATCTTCGATCACCTCGCGAAAAAGGCGAACACGATTCTCGAGGCTGCCACCATATTCGTCGCTGCGCTGGTTGCGGCGTTTTTGCAGGAAATGCATTGGCAGCGACAAATCATGGCCGGCATAGACATAGACGATATCGAAGCCAGCTTTTTTGGCGCGGATCGCGGCATCACGATGCCAACGGCGGTAGTTGCGAATATCCTCACGGTCCATGGCGCGCGCCTGAAACGGATAATAGCTGGTTGGCTGATGAACCGGCCCGATCGGCACTTCGCGGCTGTAAAGATTGGAGGAGGACGGACCGTTATGAACCAGTTCGACAGCAGCGAGTGAGCCGTGACGATGCACCGCCTCGGTCATCATAGAAAGATAGGGGATGTCATGCTCGTCCCAGATGCGCGCCTCGACATACGGCGTGACATCGCCGCTGGGATGGATTTCACATTCCTCCGTCGAAACAACGGCCCAACCGCCCTCGGCCTTCATGCCGCGCATCGCGGCATGACCATGAGGGTGCTGATGACCCATGCCATTACAATGTGGCACCTGAAAGAAGCGATTCCTGGCCGTGACCGGCCCAATCTTCACCGGTTCGAACAAGACGTCGTAGCGTGGATCGCGGGCCATGATCTTTCCCTGCCTCAAACCTGGGTATGCGGGTCGCGGCGGAACTTTAGACGTGCTGCCGAGATGGACGCAAGCCATGCTTTCCGGCTATTTTCAATCCTCTGCGTCTTAAGCAATACACAGATAACGAGAAGAAGAATCCGGCAATATGAAGAAGAAGCTGGCAGTTGCGCGGTTGTGGTACGAAGGCAATTCCTTTTCACCCATCGTCACCGATCTCGAGATTTTCCAGGCGCGCGAATGGGTCGAGGGCCATGCCGCCGCGACCCTCTACCGTGACACCGCGACGGAAATGGGCGCCGTCATCGCCTTTGCAGATTCCCATGATGAATGGGAGGTCACCTTCCTCCGTTGTGCCGCAG
>CAYOYT010000567.1:0-1758 GCA_964408245.1 uncultured Dongia sp.
CACCAATGTCGACGGCACCGATGCATTGAAGAAAGCGATTGTCGCCAAGTTCAAGCGCGAGAACGGCCTCGATTACAAGAT
Source organism: uncultured Dongia sp. (assembly GCA_964408245.1). GTDB lineage: Bacteria > Pseudomonadota > Alphaproteobacteria > Dongiales > Dongiaceae > Dongia. Next base: position 82 of record CAYOYT010000567.1, read on the forward strand.
CGATCAGATCACGGTGGGTACCGGCGGCAAGCAAGTACTTTATAACGCGTTGATCGCCACGGTGAATCCGGGCGATGAAGTGATCATTCCAGCGCCTTATTGGGTCTCATATCCCGATATCGTGCATCTGGCTGAAGGCACGCCGGTCTTTGTCGAATGCGGTCAGAACCATCAGTTCAAGCTGCAGGCTGACATGTTGGAAGCGGCCATTACACCAAAGACGAAATGGCTGGTCCTCAATTCGCCAAGTAACCCGACGGGTGCGGCTTATACCGCAAAGGAATTGCGCGCCATCGCCGACGTATTGCTCAAGCATCCTCATGTCTGGGTGCTGACTGACGACATGTACGAACACCTGCTCTATGACGACTTTAAGTTTGCGACCATCGCCGAGATTGAGCCGAAGCTCTATGAGCGCACGCTTACCATGAACGGTGTGTCGAAGAGCTATTGCATGACCGGTTGGCGCATCGGCTATGCTGGCGGCCCTGCGAACCTTATCAAGGCGATGGCGAAGATCCAGTCGCAATCGACCTCGAATCCCTCCTCGATAAGCCAGGCGGCGGCGGTTGAGGCCTTGAACGGCCCGCAGGATTTCATCGCCAAGCATAACGTTGCGTTCAAGGAACGCCGCGATATGGTGGTCGAGATGCTGAACAAAGCGCCGGGCCTCCATTGTCACAAGCCGGAAGGGGCGTTCTATGTCTATCCGTCCTGCGCTGGGGTCATCGGTAAAACGACGCCGGAAGGCAAGAAGATCGCGACCGACGATGATTTCGTGACCTACCTCCTTGAGGCGGAGGGGGTTGCGGTGGTGCAGGGTTCGGCCTTCGGCCTCAGTCCTCATTTCCGAATCTCTTACGCCACGTCGACCCAGGCTTTGAAAGATGCTTGCATGCGCATCATTCGCGCCTGTGAGAAATTGACATAAGAAGCGAAAGTTAAGGCCCGTGATCGGCCTACTCGATTACGGGCACCATTTTTTTGATTGAAGCTTTTGTGGAGCAAAGCTTGCGATTGTTGTCGTTTAGGGTGAGATTTAGGTAAATAAACATCTATTCGATAAAAGGGTGGCGAATATGGATATCGATATCGGGCTTTCGAAGAAAGATCGTAAAAGCATTGCCGACGGCTTGTCGCGGCTTCTCGCGGATACCTACACGCTCTATCTGAAGACGCATAATTTTCACTGGAACGTCGAAGGTCCGATGTTTAACACCCTGCATCTTATGTTCGAGACGCAATACACAGAGCTCGCTTTGGCCGTTGATGCCATCGCCGAGCGGATCCGCGCCCTCGGTTATCCAGCGCCAGGCACCTATGCCGCCTACGCTAAGCTTTCCACGATCAAGGAAGAGCAAGGGGTTCCTAGCGCCGAAGGCATGATCAAGCAATTGGTCATCGGCCAAGAAGCCGTGGTGAAGACAGCGCGTTCGGTCTTTCCCGCGGCTGACAAAGCGGGCGATGAGCCGACGGCCGATCTCCTGACCCAGCGCATGCAGGTCCATGAGAAAACGGCTTGGATGCTGCGCGCACTGCTCAGTAAGTAAGTCAAGTAGATCAAAAGGTTGGGCCGGTGCGGGGCCGCGCGCCTCCCGTTTTTTTTTTGGTGTAGGCCGGGGGGTGTCTAGTATAAATGTTACCCAGCGTATATCTTATAGAACAACCCAGATTGTG
>CAYOYT010000568.1:0-1734 GCA_964408245.1 uncultured Dongia sp.
GGCCTGTCGCTCGCCGTTGGTTGGCAAATTCCACGATGAGGATGCCGTGCTTGGTGATGAGACCGATCAGCGTGATGAGCCCGATCTGGCTATACACGTTGAGCGTGCCGCCGGTGAGCTGCATGGCAAGCAAAGCGCCGGTCATAGCGAGCGGCACGGTCAGCATAATGATAAAGGGGTCGCGAAAGCTCTCGAACTGCGCGGAAAGCACCAGATAGATAAAGGCAAGCGCCAGGATGAAGACAGTGAGACCACTTTGGGTCGCGGCGCGCAATTCCCGTGCCTGGCCGGCATAATCGAGTTGCATCGTTGTCGGCATCAGTCTTTTGGCGATTTCCTGCAATGCGTTGATGGCATCACCGGATGTATAGCCGGGCGCGGCATTGGCCGAGATCGTCGCCGATCGCAGCTGGTTCCAGCGGTTGAGATCTTTTGGTGACACTGTCTCGCGCAAGGTTACCAAATTAGAGAGTGGAATCATAGCGCCGCCGGCGGCCCGCACGTAGATCAGCTTCGCCTGATCGGGAGTCGAGCGCGACCGATCATCAACCTTCACCACAACGTCATACTGGCGACCGTCACGCTTGAAACGCGTGACGTCGCGTCCAGCAAGCAATGATTCGATTGTGGTGCCGATGCGTTCCACATCGATCCCGAGATCTGCTGCCTTGTCGCGATCGACCGAGAGGCGGATTTCCGGTTTGGAAAGCTTCAGGTCGGAATCTGGGTTGAGTAGGCGAGGATCGTCGCGAGCGGCATCGAGAATAGCCTGTACTACTTCATCGAGTTCTTCATAGCTGCCAGTACTCAGGACGACGAGTTCGGCGGCCTTGGTATTAGGGCCTTGGTTGAGTGACGGTGGGACGTTGGCATTGATGTTAACGCCCGGCAAATTGCCCAGCGGCTCACGTAACTCGGCCGCGATTTCTTTTGAGGAACGTTGCCGCTCTTCCCAAGGCTTTAAGCGTAGGGGAGACATGGCCTGAGAAGGGCTCTGATTACCGGTTACCGTGAAATAGGTACTAAGCTCCGGCACCTTTGAGAATATCTCCTCCATGCGCTCGACATAGCTTGCGGTGTACTCAAGTGTTGATCCTTCTGGCGCGGTAACGGAAGCAAAGAGAATGCCGCGATCTTCAACCGGCGTCAGTTCTTGCTTCAAGCCCAGGAACAACCAGTAGGCGGAGCCAGCGACGACAAAAGCCAAAATGACGACAAGCCAGCGCGTCGCCATGCAGAAACGTAACGCGGCCTCATAGCCATCATTGAGCTTATTGAGGAAGTACTCGATGATTCGATAGATCGGCCCGTGCTTCTCATGCTCGCGGTCAGGCAAAAATTTACTGCACATCATCGGCGATAAGGTGAGGGCAACAAAGCCGGAAACGAGCACGGAACCTGCGAGCGTCAGCGCGAATTCGATGAAAAGCCTACCAGTGCGACCGCTTTGCAGTGCCACGGGCACATAAACGGCGGCCAAGGTGATCGTCATCGCCAATACGGCAAACGCGATCTCGCGGCTACCCACGAGTGCCGCATGCAAGGGGCTGGCACCCTCTTCAATATGGCGGTGAATGTTTTCCAACATGACGATCGCATCGTCGACAACGAGGCCGATGGCTAAGACGAAGGACAGCATGGTCAATGTGTTGAGACTGAAACCCAGCGCATACATCAGCGCGCAGGCGCCGACCAACGACAGGGGAATGGTGACAAGTGGGATGAGCGTTGCCC
>CAYOYT010000569.1:0-1720 GCA_964408245.1 uncultured Dongia sp.
GGCGTCGAGTTTGCCGTAAAGCGGTGCGCCGAGGCCCACGGGCACGTTCTTCGCCACGACTTCGATAGTGGCGCCAGTCGACGAGCCGGACTTGCGTACCTGGTCGAGATGCTTTTCCCACACCAGCGCCGTCGCAGCATCCGGCGACCAGAAGGGATTTTTTTCGATCTCGGCCCAATCCCAGGCGGAACGGTCGATCTTCAAATGGCCGATCTGCACCAGAGCGCCCTTGATCTCAACGCCGCCGAGAATGATGTGGTTCAACACCTTGCGCGCGACGGCGCCGGCCGCGACACGCGCCGCGGTCTCGCGCGCCGAAGACCGGCCGCCCCCACGATAGTCGCGGTTGCCCTGATACTTGGCCCAATAGGTGTAATCGGCATGGCCGGGGCGGAATTGATCGGCGATCTTGCCGTAATCCTTGCTGCGTTGATCCTCGTTGCGAATCATCAACGAAATTGGCGCGCCTGTGGTCTTGCCGTCGAACATGCCGGAAAGAATCTCGACTGTATCTGGCTCACGCCGCTGCGTCACGAAACGCGATTGGCCGGGCTTGCGACGATCGAGCCAATGCTGAATTTCGCTCGCGTCAATGGCGATGCCCGGCGGTGTGCCATCGACGACACAGCCTAAGGCGGGGCCATGGCTTTCACCCCAGGTCGTGAAGCGGAAGAGGTGTCCGAAGGTGTTGTGTGACATAAGTGCTTTAGGATTCGCTCTTCGAAAAACTACGTAGCATCTCGGTTAATTCCGGTGCGGATTCCGGCCGCAGCATGCCGACCACATTATAGCCGCTGTCGACGTGATGCAGTTCGCCGGTGACACCTCTGGAAAGATCGGAGACGAGATAGAGACCAGCGCCGCCGACATCCTCGATGGTGACATTGCGGTTCAGCGGTGCGTTGAGTTCGTTCCAGCGCAAGATCTGGCGGAAATCACCGATACCAGAGGCGGCCAATGTCTTGATCGGGCCGGCCGAGATTGAATTGACGCGAATGCCGCGATCGCCGAGATCGGCGGCAAGATAGCGTACCGAACACTCAAGCGCTGCCTTCGCCACGCCCATCACGTTGTAATGCGGCATCACGCGTTCGGCACCGAGATAGGTGAGTGTCACTAATGCGCCGCCATGGGGCATCAGATCCTTGGCGCGATCGGCCACAGCCGTGAAGCTGAAACAAGAGATATCCAGCGTGCGCGCGAAATTTTGACGCGAGGTCGCAACATACTTGCCCTTGAGCTCCTCCTTATCGGAAAAGGCGATCGCATGGACGACGAAATCGAGGCTGCCCCAGCGCTCTTTGAGCGTGGCAAAGGTGGCATCGATACTGGAATCGTCGGTAACGTCGCAAGGCACAACGATGTTGGCGTTGATAGATTGTGCTAGCGGTTTCACCCGTCTTTTGTAATCTTTCAGAACATGAGGGGGGGGCGATTTACGCGGAGAGGCATTTTCGTTTATTTTTTTGGCTGAAAAGGTTTTTGCGATCAATTTTTTGATGGCATTTTTATTGAGCTTATCTTCTACATACAATTTGTCCACTACAAATTCTTTTACGTCTTTGTGTGATGGAAGTTCGTACATTGCATCAGTCAATATTGCTTCACATAATGATCTTAATCCTCTGGCTCCAAGTTTGTACTCCATCGCTTTATCAGCAATCAAATCAATGGATTCATCATCAAATACCAATTTTATACCTTCCAACTCAAATAGCTT
>CAYOYT010000570.1:0-1719 GCA_964408245.1 uncultured Dongia sp.
GCTGAATCACGGTTGCGCTCCTCGAGAGCGGTGATAAAACGCTGCTCGGTGGCACGGTCGAGGTTATTAAAAATCTCGGCAATCAACTCATGCGCGTCACGTTTCGACGAGCGAGCAAGATTTGAGAGAAATTCATTGCGCAGCGTACGCTCGACGTCGTCGATGACGTCTTTTTGAATTGATTCCATGCGCAGCATGCGCATGACGACTTCCATGGCGAATGCCTCTGGCAGCAAGGCCACTACACGCGAGGCGTGATCGGATTTAATTTTAGAAAGAACTACAGCAACAGTTTGCGGGTATTCGTTCTTTAGGTAATTGGCCAGCACACTTTCATTTACGTTAGAAAGCTTGTCCCACATCGTTCGGCCGGCTGGACCACGGATTTCCTCCATGATCTGATCTACTTTTGTCCTATCCAGCACCTTCATCAGCAGGCGTTCGGTGGATTCAAACGTGCCGGTCAACGAGCCAGTAGAAGAAATGCCGTCGGCAAATTCGACAAACAGACGCTCAACGACAGTGGCACTCACCGTACCGAGATTGGCCATGGTCTGCGAAATCTCGCGGATCTCATCATCATGCATCATGGCAAATAGCTTCGAGGCGCTTTCTTCGCCTACGGACATGAGAAGGAGGGCTGCTTTCTGAGAGCCGGTCAGCGATTTATAATCATCTTTCGCGCGCATCTCAGGCTTCCTGATACATCCACTGACGCATGATATTCACCGCCTGTTCGGGGTGTTGTTCAACCAACTCAGCGATTCGTTTCAAGGATGAAGCGCGGACGCGACCCTCAACCTGATTAATATCGATCATCTGTTCGATCTCGTTGGCGATATTGGTGATTTCGCCCATCGAAGTTTGCTGACCACTGGTCAAGGCAGCAAGGTCGTTGGAGGCGCCTGGCAAGGCCAGTGCGGCAGCGGCGCCCGGCGGCAGGGCAACGCCGCCTGGGCCGGCGATTGCAAATTGCTCAGGCGCCGCTGCTGGTATGGCGAGTAAACGGTTGAGCAGCGGCCTGACAACCAGCAACAGCACCAGAACGGCGACAATAGAAAGCACAACGAGTTCAGCGATGCGCATCAAGTCGGGCTTCTCGAGCCCTAGCACACTGAAACCTTCTTCAATCACTTCTGGTGCAGCAAACTGCATATTGACAACTTGGACAACGTCGCCGCGCTCGGCACTGAAGCCGACAGCTGATTTCACCAGCATCGAGATCTGATCGAGTTCGGCCTGCGGGCGTGCGGCATATGTTTGGGCACCGTCAGCGGCGGCTGCGTAAGTGCCGTCGACGAGGACTGCGACCGATAGCTTTTTCACGTCGCCGCTATGCTTGACTTCGATCTGGGTCTTTTTCGAGATTTCGTAGTTGACGGTTTCTTCCGTGCGTTGGGTCGTGCTGTTACTGGTATCGCCGGTATTGTTGCTGGCGGCAGGCGGGTTGGGTACGTTGTTGGCGACCGAGACATTGTTGTTACTAGAGCGTTCTTGGTTCTGCTCGTTCTCATCCACAGTCTGGGTCGAACGCACGACCTGTCCGTCCGGATCGAAGCTCTCGGTATTGGTAGTGAGTTGATTGAAATCGAGCTCGGCATTAACCTCGGCGCGAACTTTCCCGGCGCCAAGTGTCTGCGCCAACATGTCCTCGATCGCTTGCGTAAGGCGCAGCTCATAACCGCGCCGCATTTCATCGGCATTGGCCTGATTAAGCTC
>CAYOYT010000571.1:0-1713 GCA_964408245.1 uncultured Dongia sp.
CGGCTCGACGAGGTCACCCATCAGGGTCGAGAAGATTTCTTCTGCTTCATCGACATGAGCGACCCTTACTTGCAGCAACGAGCGGACAGTTGGGTCGAGGGTGGTTGCCCAGAGCTGCTCCGGATTCATTTCGCCCAAGCCCTTATAGCGCTGGATATCGATGCCTTTACCGCCGATCTCTATAACGGTATCGACGAGATTGATTGGCCCGTGGATCTCGACTGTGCGATCCTTGACAGTAAAGGTCGCGGTACCGCTGAAGCTTTCGGCCAAATCGGCCTTCATCTGATCGAGGCGATGAGCCTCCGCCGAGCGGATGAGGCCAGCATCAATGACATGGTTCGACGTGACACCCCGCAGGCGTCGCTTGAAGGCAAGACCGCCAGCACTGTCGGAGAGGCCTGACCAACCGCGCTCGGTGATAGGTGAGAGTTTATCCAGCTTCGCGGCGATGACACTGGCGAGCTCCGGATTGGCCGCGGCTTGCGGGTTGAGGCCGCCGCCGATCGCGGTCTGCTGCACGACATTGACCGAGCCTACTTTGCGGATCAGCGGTTCCATGAGGTGTTTGGCCCGCGCTGCCATATCGACGACACGTCGCAAATCGGCGCCGGCAACCTGTGCGCCGGTGCTCAGCGTGAGCATTGCACCGTCGAGGCCGAGATTGGTGAGGTAATCCTCGCGCGCGGCATCGTCTTTGAGATAATGCTCAGTCTTGCCCTTGGCGGCGCGATAAAGCGGTGGCTGGGCAATGTAGAGATAGCCCTTCTCGATGAGCGCCGGCATCTGGCGGTAAAAAAAGGTCAGCAGCAAGGTGCGGATATGCGAGCCGTCGACATCGGCGTCGGTCATAATGATAATTTTATGATAGCGCGCCTTGCCGACATCGAATTCCTCCGGACCGATCGACGTGCCCAGCGCCGCGATCAGCGTGCCGATCTGTTCAGACGAGAGCATCTTGTCGAAACGCGCTCGCTCGACATTGAGGATTTTGCCACGTAAGGGCAGGATTGCCTGGTTCTTGCGGTGACGGCCTTGTTTCGCGGAGCCGCCGGCAGAATCGCCCTCGACGATGAAGATTTCCGACAGGGCTGGATCGCGCTCCTGGCAATCAGCGAGTTTGCCGGGCAGCGAGGAGATATCTAGGGGGCTTTTGCGGCGCGTCGCTTCGCGGGCTTTGCGGGCCGCCTCCCGTGCTGCAGCTGCTTCCGCCGCCTTGGTTACAATGCGCTTGGCGTCAGCGGGATGCTCCTCGAACCATTGGGCAAGGCGTTCACTGACGATATTCTCAACCACAGGGCGCACTTCGGACGAGACTAATTTGTCCTTCGTCTGCGATGAGAATTTTGGATCCGGCACCTTAACCGACAACACACAAGTCAGGCCTTCGCGGGCATCGTCACCGGTCAATGTCACTTTCTCCCGCTTGGCGATGCCGCTTTCTTCTGCATACTTGTTGACCTGACGGGTGAGCGCTGCGCGGAAGCCCTGCAGATGTGTGCCACCATCGCGTTGCGGAATATTGTTGGTAAAGCACAGCATCGTCTCATGATAGGCGTCGGTCCATTCCATCGACACTTCGAGGCTGATGCCGTCCTTCTCGCCGGCGATAACAATGGCTGGGCTATGAATTGCTGTCTTGCTGCGATCGAGATAGTGGACGAAAGCTTCGACGCCGCCAGCCATATGGACCGCCTGTTCGACGATCCCCGC
>CAYOYT010000572.1:0-263 GCA_964408245.1 uncultured Dongia sp.
GTTTGATGTTTTCCGGCGTATCGAAATCCGGTTCGCCGGCTCCCAGGCCGATGATGTCGCGGCCCTGCGCCTTAAGCTCACGCGCCTTCATAGTCACGGCGATCGTGGGCGAGGGTTTGATACGGTCGAGGCGGTCGGCGAGGAAAGCCATTTCAAGGTCACCTTTGGGATCGATCAGAAGAGTGGAAACGGCCGCGAAGATAGCTCCCACCCCGACCCCCCGGCAACCCCAAACGCCCCTAATAAACCAATGCGCCCGGACC
>CAYOYT010000572.1:282-1709 GCA_964408245.1 uncultured Dongia sp.
TCACTGTCCCCGCAGCCATTAGGCGTAGCGGCGCGCAAAAGCCACAGAAATTGTCACCATGACACTGCCCAACAACAGCCACCAGTCGACGGTTTCACTCAAGAGAACGGCGGCGAGGCCGAGGCCGATAAAGGGCTGGAACAGCTGAATCTGGCTCACTCGAGCAGTGCCACCTAGAACAAGACCGCGGTACCAGAAGAGAAAGCCGATAAACATCGAGAAAAATGTCACATAACAAAGACCGATCCAGGCGGTGCTCGGTATCGCCGTGAGATCCCCCGGCCAACTGATTAGCATCGCCGGCAGAGTTAGCGGCAGGCAGATGATGAGAGCCCAAGAAATGACCGCAGCCGGCGCCATGGACATGGCAAGTCTGGCGCCTTCAGCATAGCCAATCCCAGTCGAGATCACCGCCCCCACCATTAGGAGATCGGCGGGAGCGAAATGCCCGCCGCCCTGGCCGATCACATAGCAACTTACCGAAGCCGCCCCCGCGATCGCCCAACACCAGAAAGGCCAGCGCGGCCGTACTGTTCGCAAGGCTGCTCCGGCGAGACAGGTCGCAAGCGGGATGCTGCCGACGAACAGAATACCGTGGCTAGCCGGAACATGCCGCAAGGCAAGGCTCGTGAACAAGGGAAAACCGATGACGACGCAGGCTCCAACGATTGCAAGGCGACCAAATGTTCGCGCATCCGGCAAGAGCGCGGCATTGAAACTAAGCCAGATGGCACCCAAGATCGCCGCACCCACCGCGCGGGCGGCCCCAACGAACCAGGGATCGAGCGCCATCACGGCAGCGCGCGTCGCTGGCAAGGAGCCGGCAAAAATGACGACGCCGACGAGCCCGTAGATGAGACCGCGCGTGTTAGGAGTGAGACCGGGTATCGAGATGGCTTGCGAACTCATGAACTGAGATATCCGAGAAATGAACGATGAGCAGCAGGATCGAACAGCTAGTACTGGTGCAACAGACACACATCCGATACAATTCATAAATCTATACCAGTACAAATACCAATACAGATGGATCTGGATCTCGCTCAGGAAAGTGGCCCCCTCACCCAGCGCATCGCCATGGCGCTGGGTAAGCGCGTGACCAATGGGGTGCTCGGTGCCGGCGAGCGCCTACCCTCGGTCCGGCGACTGGCCGACCGGCTCGGTGTCAGCCCCTTTACGGTGGTTGCCGCCTATGATCGGCTGGTAGCCGACGGCCTGGTAGTGGCGCGGGCGAAATCGGGCTTTTTCGTCGCTGGGCGTCGCCAGAACAAGCCGCTGTCGCTCGATCCGCTGCCCAGTGCTGGAACGGGCTTCAATCCGATCTGGATGATGCGCCGGTCACTGATGCTTGATACCGGACAGCTTAAACCTGGCTGCGGCTGGCTGCCCCAGGACTGGCTACCCGATGCCGCCCTGCGCTCGGCTTT
>CAYOYT010000573.1:0-1703 GCA_964408245.1 uncultured Dongia sp.
AGGTCCTGGATACCGTGGTAAGACGTCTGCAAGAATAGCAGCAGAAGGAGCGGCACGCGGGAGTGCCGGTGGTTGTGGTGCAGCACAATGACCAGGGGGATCATCGCCTATCCAAGGGGCAGCCGGGTTGGGAATTACGCCCGGAGATTGCGCCCCGACCTGGCGAGGTACTGGTTCACAAGACCGCGTGCGATTCCTTCTTTGATACCAATCTGCAGGACGAATTGACGATGCGTGGCATCACACATCTCGTGATGGGTGGCTGTATGACGCAATACTGCGTCGATACCACCGCACGCCGCGCCGTCACCATGGGCTATGACGTGACTTTAATCAGTGACGGCCACATGACCGGCGACCAAGGTGCGCTCACCTACGATCAGATCATCGCGCACCACAATATGCTGCTGAACGGCTTCGATGCCGGCCCAAAGATGGTGCATGTCAAGAAAGCAGATGAGATTGCTTTCTAGCGCTGGCTTTACTCAATTCTTTCCAAGATGAAGGAGAGAGAGAGAGAGGGTATCAGCGGAACGCCGCCAATACTTCCAGGAAATCTGCGCCATAGCGTTTCATCTTGCGTTCGCCGATGCCTGGAATATGCAGGAAATCCTGCAGCCGTGCGGGTTTTGCTTGTGCGATGGCGAGCAACGTTGCGTCATGAAAGATAACGTAGGGCGGCAGATTTTGTACTGTAGCGAGCTCTCGGCGGCGATTGCGCAGCGCCTCCCACAGATCTGGCGCCACATCGGCGCGGGTGAGGGCGGTGGCCACGGTTGCCTCAGTCGAGCCGCGCGGCCGGCGATTGCCGCGACCCATCTTCACCGTGGGTCGTCGCATGGACAACGTGGCCTCGCCTTTCAGCAGTGGCCGTGCCGTTTCGCTGACCGCGAGCGTATTAAACTGCTCACTATCAACGATAAGGTATCCCAGTGATACCAGTTGGCGCCCCAGGGATTTCCAGACCTGTGCATCGATATCGCGGCCGATGCCAAAGACCGGCAATTGCTCATGGCCGAAACGTGTGACTTTTTCGGTCGACTCGCCGCGCAAGACATCAATGAGATGACCGATGCCGAAACGCTGGCCCGTGCGCCAGCAGACGGAGAGCAGCTTCTGAGCTGGGACGCTCGCATCCCAGGTTTCACCAGGATCGAGGCAGATGTCGCAGTTCCCGCAGGGGCGCGATTCCTCACCGAGATAGGCGAGCAGTGCCATGCGTCGACAGGATGTCGCCTCGCAGAAGGCAAGCAGGGCGTCGAGTTTACGGCGGCTTACCGTCTTGCGTTGATCGGTGAGTTCTGATTCTTCAATGCGCCGGCGCAGCAGCACAACGTCGGCGAGACCAAAGGCCAGCCAAGCTTCGGCGGCCGCACCGTCGCGACCGGCACGGCCGGTTTCCTGGTAATAGGCCTCGATCGAGCTTGGCAGATCGAGATGTGCCACGAAGCGCACATCCGGCTTATCAATCCCCATGCCGAAGGCGACGGTCGCCACCATGACGATGCTGTCTTCGCGTAGGAACCGTTCCTGATTCCGGCGACGCGTGTTGGTCTCCATACCGGCATGATAAGGCAGGGCCTTGATGCCCTTGCCGTGCAGCCAAGCGGCAATCTCCTCGACTTTTTTTCTGGATTGGCAATAGACGATACCAGCTTCACCTTTATGATCGCCCTCGATGCGGGCCAGCAATTGGCGCTTGG
>CAYOYT010000574.1:0-1702 GCA_964408245.1 uncultured Dongia sp.
ACTACTTTGGCATCGACGGCGCGGGCTGCACCCTGTTTGCGGCTAAAAACATAATTTTGGTCGCCACTAAAAACGACGGCACCGCACTGTGCGGCCAGTTCAGCGATCTCGTCATCGGTCGCTTGTGTGGTCGTTGCAATGACAATAACGTCGGCGTTCGGCACCATGCGTAGGCGGTCGATGACGTGCTCGAGCACTGTCTTGGTTCCGAGTTTCTGGAGAATCTTTCCGGGTAGCCGCGACGAACCCTTACGTGCCTGGACAATGATCGCGGTCCGTGTCGTCCCGCGTATATCGACCGGCAGCGGGACAGTAACAGCCTGCATCGTCTGTTCGTTGGTGGCCATTTGCAGTAAAGCGAAGGTCAGTGGAGTGATAGTGAGCTGATTAGCTTGCAGGAATCGCGGAATGTCTGTGATCGGCAACAATTCGAGTCTGTCGTATTCACTGCTGCCGCTATGGCCGAAAATGGCTTTGATTTTGGTCCAGTTTAAGGAGGTGCGAACAGTGAAGCATACATCGAAGACCTGGCTATCGGTATCGCTGACAACTGCTAGGGGCTCGATTTCAGTTACAGAACGAGCATCTATGCCAATTTCTTCCTGCAGTTCCTGCATCAATTGTCGCTGCAGGTTAATATTTAATGTTGCATCTAGCGTGCTAAGATCGACGGAGCCAGACGGTGCGAGTTCGCCAAGGCCCGGGAATTGATAAACTGATTTGCTGCGATGACCGATGATCACGCCTTCGGGGCATAAAAGCATGCCCGTCACGGCCAACGGTCGAACTTGTGACCATTTGAAAAGAGACTTGTCCTTCGACTGGGCCAACAGCCAGCGGCAATCAGTACGTCGGCCGACGATGCGATTGCCATCGATCGACGCGACTGAAACGATTTCGCCGTCGAAAAGCTGCGCTCCTTGGCGCTGAACTTCCTCGCGCCAGATAGAGCGAGCGCGCTCATCGACGTCGATCGGAATCTCGATTGCGTTTAAACTAATAACACAGCTTGGCGTTTCAGTAATTCTGGTCAGCGATACCGAACGCTTCAAGACGCCCTCACGCGGTTGAAGCGTGATACTAGATACTGAAAAGCTACCTCGAAATTCGCAACCTCATGAACGTCGCCAGCTAGCAAGTTACCCGTTCCAAGTAGAATGACCTCTACGCCCGCAGCGGTTGCCGAGGCGATTCCGGATGCTGAATCTTCGATAGCCAAGCTTGCTTCAGGCAGTACGCCGAGACGATCCATCAGCAACCGATAGGGCATCGGATCGGGTTTAGCGCGCTCACAGATATCGGCGCCGATAATGCAGTCGATGAACATGGCTAAATCATGCTGTTTAAGCCAGGTTTCAATCAAATTAGTACGCCCCGCTGTGGCGATGCCGAGTTTCCAGCCTTGCCCGCGTGCCCAATTCATGAGCCTACGAGCGCCGGGTGCCGGATCGGAAGATAGAATGGCCTGTTCGACTTCATGCCAATATGTCAACAAGCTTTGATACGGATCTTCTTGCGGTGCGAACTGGCGACACAAGGCTGGAATTAATGCGGACAGGTTGGCGCCATCGGCGCTTTCAAAGCTAGGCGCCCGGTTGTCGGCGCTGATCCGGATAAGAAAATCTTGGTAAACCGTCCGCAACCCGGTAAGTGTGTCAGCCAGCGTTCCGTCGAAGTCCAGAAGGAGCGCGCGAGGATTATC
>CAYOYT010000575.1:0-1700 GCA_964408245.1 uncultured Dongia sp.
GTACGCACCATACAAGCTGCGCACGACGACACCGGATGAGGCGCGTACACAGGTACTGGAGCGCACACTGAATGTGCTGGAGCTCATTGCGCCGGGTGTAAAGAATCTGGTTACTGCATCGGAGGTCCTGATTCCGCAGGACATGGAGAGCCAGTTCAACCTATCTGGCGGGCAATGGCATCAAGGTGAAGTGACCTTGGACCAAGTCTTCTTCCTGCGACCGGCTGCTGCGTTCCAGCAATATAAGATGCCGTTGCCGGGGTTATGGCTGTGCGGTGCGGGGGCGCATCCCGGTGGTAACGTTTCCGGTGCGGCGGGCGCCAACGCGGCACGCGAGATACTAAAGGATATCAAAGTGGGACGTGGCCATGCGGCGTAGTTGTACGGTTAGAGACAACACGCGGCGATATCTCCTCTCCCCGCAAGCGGAGCGAGGGAGGCTCGAGCGAGATCGTTGTAATACCCCTCACCCCGACTCCTCTGGGGAGAGGGGTGACGGGTATTGTCGCCGATATACGGCGAATTCGAGGATTGTCCAATGACCCATGTTCAGCATCTAAAGCCCTTTCTGAAGAAGACACCCTTCTATGAGCCGATGTTGGCGATGATGCACGGTGCGGGCTGGATTCGTTGGCAGGGTTTTTACTCGCCAGCTTTTTATGATTCGACGCAGTCGGAATACATGGCCTGTCGCAACGGCGCCACGGTCTATGACGTTTCGCCGCTAATCAAATACGCGATCAAGGGGAAGGATGCGGCGAAGTTTGCTAATTATTTGGTGACGCGCGATCTTACCAAGATCAAGCCGATGAATGCTGCTTACACCGCTTGGTGCGACGATGACGGGCGCATGATCGAGGAAGGTACGATTTTTCGCCTTACTGAGAGCGAGTTTATTCTCAACGCCGCTTTGCATCAACTGCACTGGCTTAACGAAAGCGCCTATGGCTTCTCGGTCGAGATCGAAGAGATCTCCGATCAGCTTGCAGGGCTGTCGCTGCAGGGGCCAAATGCACGGGTAATTTTGGAAACGCTCGGCGTGGTAGGGATTGGCAAGCTGCCGCATTTCGGAATCATGGAAACAACTGTCGACGGGCATTGGCTGCGGATTGATCGTGCGGGGTTCACGGGTGACCTTGGTTACGAGATCTGGGTGAAGCCGCCGCATGCGTTGTGGTTATGGGAGAAGTTGTTCCAAGTCGGCGATTCCATGAAGATCGCGCCAATGGGTGGACATGCACTGGAAATGACTCGGATCGAGGCGGGTTTCATCTTGGTCGACGTTGATTACATCGGCTCGCATCACGCGATCCGACCAACGCAGCGGATCTCACCCATCGAAGCTGGAATAGGCTGGGCAGTGGCTCTCAAGAAGGACGCTTATTTCGTCGGCAAACGTGCATTGCAGAAGGAGAAGGCGGTAGGATCGTCGCGCTTTATTCTTTCGGGTATCGAGATAGAAGGACGTAAGCCAGCCTCCGGGGCTTTCCTCTATGCCGATGAGAAGGGAACCAAGGAGCTGGGCCTTACCACCTCTGCTATGTGGTCGCCACTCTTGAAAAAGAATATCGCCTTCGCGCAAATTCCACCGGCCTATGCCAAGCTGGGCACGGAAATGTGGATTGAAATCTGGTATCCAAAAGAGAAAAAGATCGAGCGCAGCATGGTGAAATGCTGGACGCGCAATCGCATGTTCTTTG
>CAYOYT010000576.1:0-1700 GCA_964408245.1 uncultured Dongia sp.
TTACTCATTCACAGGCCCGATGCACCTCTTACCTTTGAGAAATCCGGGCTAGCACCAGCCTTGCGGGTGGGCCAGACACTGGAGCGTATGGGGCTGCTGCGGCTCGATGCGGAATCGGCGTGGCTGGATCTGCCGCCCCTCGAGGACACGGATGCGATGAGGCGGCTCATCGGCAGCTCGGTGACGTACCGCATTGCGGTGGGACCCCAAGCCGGGCGCAAGGCGCTGGTGTTGCGCACGATCACGCCGCTGGCGGGTGAGGATCGGGCGAGTGAACGGGTCGCGAAGGCCCACGGGTTCTCTCTCCACGCCGGCGTGAGCTGCGAGGCGCACCAGCGCGACGTGCGCGAGCGGCTGTGCCGCCAGATCGCGCGCCCGGCAGGCGGCCTGATACCATGCAAATTCCCACTTTGTCAGTGGTACTGCTTTAGGGGACGGTCACCCTGACCAACCGGATAGCGCGGCTTACCCGGCACGACGCCGAACAGCAAGCGCGCAGAGCGGCTGTATCGCGACCCAGTGCCCCCCCGGGTGGCGCC
The DNA here is from genome assembly GCA_964408245.1 of uncultured Dongia sp. GTDB lineage: Bacteria > Pseudomonadota > Alphaproteobacteria > Dongiales > Dongiaceae > Dongia. Next base: position 540 of record CAYOYT010000576.1, read on the forward strand.
GATCACTTCACGTAGGTGATCCAGGCCCCTTCCGTATCGGCATTCTCGGTGTGGACCTCCATGTCGGCGAAGCGCCAGCCCTGCGCTTCCATGGTCTTGTGCATCTCGTTGATTTTCGAGGCAATCGAGGAACCACCGTGCCCGTTTACGTAAACCGTCACCACGGTGGCGGGGCTGGTTTCCTTCGCGGCGTTCGTCGCCGGTGCTGCAACGAGTGCCGTGGCAGTGACAACGCCGGCAATCACGTCAAAATTCTCCCCCTGACGTCGTCGCCTGTATCGAGCGCCCTCTTGCGGACCGTCTCGGGCTTGCTGATTAGTCCGCATCGGACCAAGATGCAGCGAGATAGCGAGGTACCGCGATGACGACAGTCAATATTCACGAAGCCAAGACACATTTCTCCAAACTGCTCGAACAAGTGCAGAGCGGCGAAGAGATAATCATCGCGCGCGCCGGTCATCCTGTCGCGAAATTGATCGCGTGGGAAGAAACGCCAAACAAGATCGCCGCGCCCGGTACGCTCTTCAGGAAAGGCTACTGGATTGCCGATGATTTCGATGCGGAAATCCAGGGGCTCTTCGAGTCATGAGCAGGCGTTAGACGTTGTGAGAGTATTGCTCGATACACAGATCGCGATTTGGTGGCTCATCAAGCCCGAGGCCATCACCAAGGCACCAAGGCAACGCGAGCCCTCGTGCAAACGGCCACCGCAGTTTTTGTCAGCCGCGCGAGTCTGTGGGAAATGGCGATCAAATGCGGCCTGGGCAAGTTGCAGATCGATCTGTCGTTATTTTGCGAGCATATCGAAAGAACGGGATTTCATTGGCTCGACATCAAGCAAGAACACATTCTGCATTTGACCGAACTACCTGTATTCGACGATCACAAGGACTCATTCGATCGCTTGCTGATCGCGCAGAGCTGGCAAGAGCCGATGATTTTTTTGACGGCCGATAGCAAGCTTGCTCGCTATGGAGCGAATATCAGATCCACTTAGACGAATCGGGACAGGGTGCGTTCTTCCCTGATAGTCAAGGCCCGGCAGCCACGATTTCAGGCGGCCTGCCCCCCTCGGAAGCGGCCTCCGATCGGATCCGGGCCAGCAAGCCAGCGCGCGGACCGGCGGTCGCCGCCGCGATGGGGATGTTCTCGGCTGCATCG
>CAYOYT010000577.1:0-1699 GCA_964408245.1 uncultured Dongia sp.
AGCAAACGATTGGTGGTGTGATTGCCTGCAATCTATCCGGTCCCAGGCGTCCTTTTGTCGGTGCCGCGCGGGATTTCTTTTTGGGGTTCAAGGGAGTTAATGGCAATAGTGAAGCAATCAAAGCGGGCGCCAAGGTTGTCAAGAACGTAACAGGATACGATTTGCCGAAGCTCGTCGCCGGTTCATTTGGCACATTGGTCGCCATGACCGAGGTAACGCTGAAAGTTGTGCCGGCGCCAGAGAGGATCGCGTCGCTCAGGTTGGAAAACGTCGAGATTTTAAGGGCGCAACAGCTGTTCGTCGCGGTGCTAGGCTGCTCGATTGAGGCAACCGGCGCGGTCTATCTGCCTGATCTTGGACAGCTCTTCTTCCGGCTGGAAGGGTCGCGAGCATCGGTTGCTTATCGACTTGCCGCTCTGTGCAATCTTGTCGGCGAAGGCGACATCGCGGAAGGCGTCACCGCTCGCGCAACTTGGCAAAATTTACGAAATATTACCCACATTTTAACGCCCAAACCGGCCCTTTTATGGTCCCTTTCGATACCGCCAGCGGACTTTGGCGAGGGCCTCATGTCGCTCGTGCGCCAGATTGATGGCGCAAAAGTGCAGGTGGATTGGGGTGGCGGCCGCGTGTGGCTTGCGCATCCGCTCACGGATTTTGGCACTGCTGTGCGTGCCATTCACAGCTATCTGGGTGAGCGGGGACACGCGACTTTGCTGCTGGCACCCGATGCGCTGAGGCGCGGCAGCGAGGTCTTCACGCCGGAGGTATCGATCCCGCTTCTGCGCAAAATTCGCGCGGCTTTCGATCCGGGTTTCATCTTCAATCGCGGCCGATTGCATCCGGATCTCTAGACGCCATGCAGACTCATTTCACCCTCGCCCAGCTTGCTGATCCAGATCTTGCCGCCGCGGACAAGATCTTGCGCACCTGCGTACATTGCGGCTTCTGCATCGCAACTTGCCCCACTTATGTCATTACCGGCGATGAGAATGATTCTCCGCGTGGGCGCATCTATCTCATCAAGAACATGCTGGAGCGCGACGAGCTGGCGGATGCGGTCGTCACGAAGCATGTGGATCGGTGCCTGACGTGTCTTTCCTGCATGACGACCTGTCCCTCTGGTGTCGACTATATGCATCTCGTCGATCAAGCGCGCGTGCAGATCGATGCGCAATTTCGCCGGCCGTTCTTCGATCGCTTTTTGCGCAACGTGCTGGCTTACACATTGCCGAACCCAATGCTTTTTCGCCTCACCTTAGCGATCGGAAAGCTGGCGCGACTGACGGGCGTTCAGTATCTCCTGCGCGGCCGACTACGCGCAATGTTCGATGTGCTGCCGCGCACCATCGCCGCACCAGCAATTACGGATCAACCGGGTATCTTTGCGCCGTTAGGTCTGCCTAAGGGTCGTGTCGCGATACTTGCGGGTTGCGCACAGCCGGTGCTGAAACCGGGTATTAATGCTGCTGCGATCCGCTTGCTCAACCGGCTCGGAATCGAGGTCGTGGTGGCGCAGGGTGCTGGTTGTTGTGGGGCACTGACGCAGCATATGGGCTGCGCGCATGACGCGAAAGAAACAGCTCGTCCCACGCTGCACGCGTGGGCGCGTGAAATGAGAGGTGAGGGCCTGGACGCGATCGTCATCACGACATCGGGCTGCGGCACCTCGATCAAGGATTGGGCGCATCTCTTCCGC
>CAYOYT010000578.1:0-1698 GCA_964408245.1 uncultured Dongia sp.
GGCCTACCGGCTGCTCGATCCCCGCGCGACGTAAGCGAGAGACCAGATGATTTCCGCGTCCCTCCGTTCCTGGCTCCTCTCCGATACCCCAGATTCGCGCTGGCAGGCGCGTGCCGGACGCTTCTACCTTGGCTGGCTCGCCTTCGCCAGAAACCCGCTGGCGATGTTAGGACTCATTATTCTGTTGTTGCTCGTGGTGATGGCCGTCTTTGCACCGATAATCTCGCCGCACGATCCACTGTCCGGCAATCTGCCCGACCGCTTACTGCCGCCAAGTTCGCAATTCTGGCTTGGGACGGATGAAAACGGGCGCGATATCTTCAGCCGTATCGTCTTCGGCGCGCGCACGACGCTCTACATTATCGCTCTGGTCGCCGTGACGGCCGCCCCGATCGGCCTTCTAATTGGCACGACCGCCGGCTATTTCGGCGGTTGGGTGGAAACGGCCTTGATGCGCCTGACCGATGCCGGACTTGCCTTTCCTCGCCTTATCCTGGCGCTCGCTTTCGCGGCATCACTCGGTGCTGGTCTCGAAAACGCAGTGCTCGCCATCGCCATCACCGCCTGGCCGCCTTATGCACGCATCGCCCGTGCCGAAACACTGACCGTTCGCAGCAGCGATTATCTGGCTGCAGCGCGCATGACCGGCGCGGGTGGCTGGCGCATTCTTTTTGGCCATATCATGCCGATGTGCATCTCATCCCTCATCGTCCGCGTTTCGCTCGATATGGCGGGCATCATTCTAATCGCTGCTGGGCTCGGCTTCCTAGGGCTTGGCGTCGCGCCGCCCCAACCGGAATGGGGTTCGATGGTCTCAGAAGGCCGGTCGCAGATCTTAGAGCAATGGTGGGTCTGCACCTATCCCGGCATCGCCATCTGCATCGTCAGCCTCGGCTTCAACCTGATCGGCGACGGCTTGCGCGATGTCCTCGATCCGCGCGGCAAGTGAGGTGACGCCATGACCGAGGCACCTGTTCTGGAAGTCCGTAACCTCAACGTTCGCTTCGATACGCCGAAAGGGGAATTCCATGCCGTGAAGGATGTGAGCTTCACGATGAGGCGCGAGAAACTCGCGATCGTTGGTGAATCCGGCTCCGGCAAGACTCAGACGGGCCGTGCTATTCTCGGCCTCACGGAGGGGCACATCACGGCGGATAAGATAACGTTCTACGGCACCAATCTGGTGGGGCTCAAGCCAGCGCAGTGGCGCGAAATCCGCGGCAAGCGCATTGCCATGGTGATGCAGGACCCAAAATTTTCGCTCAACCCTGTGATGTCGATCGGCGATCAACTGGTCGAGGCAGGTAAGCGCCTGATTGGAACCGCTGGCGCCTGCAAGCACGCCCTGAACATGCTGGAGGCGGTAAAAATCCGTGATCCCCAGCGCGTCTTCAACGCTTGGCCGCATGAACTTTCCGGTGGCATGGGCCAGCGCGCGATGATCGCGATGATGCTGATGGCCGAACCTGAACTCTTGATCGCCGATGAACCGACATCCGCGCTAGACGTGACGGTGCGTCTCCAGGTCCTCGCTATTCTCGATGATCTGGTGAAGACACGAAGTATGGGCCTCATCTTCATCAGCCACGATCTCAATCTTGTGCGCACTTTCGCCGATCGCGTCCTTATCATGTATGGCGGGCGCGTGGTCGAGGAAGTACCAGCCAAGGACCTCATGAACGCGAAGCACCCCTATAC
>CAYOYT010000579.1:0-1681 GCA_964408245.1 uncultured Dongia sp.
CATCAGCAGGTTGTCGGTATAGGTGGAGTGAATGCCCCATTTCTGGTGCGGCGTGATGAAGTTCAGCACGATTTCCGCTTCGCCATTGCTCTTCTTGCCGAGCATTTCGGAAACCGTGCGAGTGTCGACCGGTGGCCGGTAGACGGCGAAGCTCTCGCCGAAATCGCGAAACCAGCGATGATCCTGATAAAACTGCTGGCGACCGCTCAAGGTACGCCACGGGATCAATTCGTTCACATTGGTGTAGCCCGCCGTATAGGAGACATGCTCGCTCTCGATCCCGGACCAGGTCGGCGATGAGATGATCTTGCGCGGCTGAGCCTGGATGTCGCGAAAGCGGATTTTCTCGTCTTCGCGCATCCGGGCCAGATGCGTGTGATCGCGTCCCGTTATTTTGCCCAGCGCCTCCCAGGCCTTGACCGCCACCTCGCCGTTGGTTTCGGGCGCCAGATACATGATGATTTCCGCCGCATCGATATCCGTCTCGATGCGCGGCCGGCCTTGTGTCGGGCCGCCGTCATTGACGCGATAGTTCAGGTCGCCGAGGCCCTTTACCTCCTGCTCGGTATTCCAACCGATGCCCTTGCCGCCATTGCCGAGCTTATCGGCCAGGGGACCAAGCGATGTGAAGCGACGATACGTGTTGGGATAGTCACGCTCGACCACCGTGATCTGCGGGGCAGTGACGCCGGGAATGAGGTCGCATTCGCCTTTCTTCCAGTCCTTGACCTCGAAGGGCTGCGCAAGCTCGCCGGGGGTGTCGTGCTGAATGGGTGTGAGCACAACGTCTCGTTCGACACCGAGATGGCCTTCGGCCAGTTCGGAGAACCGCTTGGCGATGGTCTTGTAGGTCTCCCAGTCGCTGCGTGATTCCCAGACCGGGTCCACCGCCGTCGATAGCGGATGAATGAAAGGGTGCATGTCGGAGGTGTTGAGGTCGTTCTTCTCATACCAGGTGGCGGTCGGCAGCACGACGTCGGAATACAGGCAACTTGTCGACATGCGGAAGTCGAGCGTGACGACGAGATCGAGCTTGCCTTCAGGCGTGGGATCGCGCCAAGCAACCTCTTCGGGCTTGAGGCCATCCATCTCGCCAAGATCCTTGCCCTGCAGGCCATGCCGGGTGCCAAGGAAATGCTTCAGGAAATATTCGTGTCCCTTGCCCGACGAGCCGAACAGGTTGGAGCGCCAGATGAACAGGTTGCGCGGAAAATTGACTGGATCGTCCGGGTCTTCGCAGGCCATGGCCAGCTTGCCCGACTTCAGGCCGGCGGCGACATGGTCATTGACCTCGGCGCCGGCCTTTTCCGCCTCGGCCGCAAGCGTGAGAGGGTTGACGTTGAGCTGCGGTGCTGAGGGCAACCAACCCATGCGCTCGGCCCTGACGTTGAGGTCGATCATCGAGCCGCGATAGGCGGCGTGATCGGCGAGCGGCGAAAGCAGTTCGGAAACGTCGAGCTTCTCGTAACGCCATTGGTCGCTGTGCGCATAAAAGAACGACGTGCCATTCATCTGGCGCGGCGGGCGCACCCAGTCGAGCGCAAAAGCCAGCATCGTCCAGCCGGTCTGCGGCCTCAGCTTCTCCTGTCCGACATAGTGTGCCCAGCCACCGCCGGAGACGCCGATGGTGCCGCACATCATCAGGACGTTGATGATCGAGCGATAGCCCATGTCCTGGTGA
>CAYOYT010000580.1:0-1677 GCA_964408245.1 uncultured Dongia sp.
TTTTCGAATCCCAAGCACCCCGTCCGCTCGCCGATCGGCTGCGGCCGCAGAAGCTCGCCGACATCGTCGGCCAGGATCATCTGATCGGACCGAGTGGGCCGATCACCAGAATGTTGGCCGCCAGTCAAGTTTCGTCGATGATCCTGTGGGGCCCGCCCGGCTGCGGTAAGACCACCCTCGCCAAGCTCCTCGCCGACGGTGTCAATCTCCATTTCGATTTACTCTCCGCGGTCTTCTCCGGCGTCGCTGATCTGCGGAAAGTTTTCGAAGCAGCCCGCGAGCGCCGGCGCATGGGGCAAGGGACCTTACTTTTCATCGACGAGATTCACCGCTTCAACCGCGCCCAGCAGGATGGCTTCCTGCCCTATGTCGAGGATGGCACCATCGTGCTGGTGGGGGCGACGACCGAGAATCCGTCCTTCGAGCTTAACGCCGCTTTGCTCTCGCGCGCTCAGGTATTTGTGCTCAATCGGCTCGATGTGGCCGCGCAAGAGCGGCTTCTCACCCGTGCCGAAGATCTCATGGGTTACCGCTTGCCGCTTAGTGTCGAGGCGCGCGCTGCTTTGCTAGATATGGCCGATGGTGACGGTCGCTATCTGCTCAATCTGGCCGAAGAGCTGTTCCGTCTGCCGCCGGAAATCGAGCTCAATCCTGCTGGCCTTTCCAAGGCCGTGCAACGTCGCGCGCCGCTTTACGACAAGGCTCAGGAAGGGCATTACAACCTTATCTCAGCGCTTCATAAATCCTTGCGTGGATCGGACACTGACGCTGCCCTTTATTGGTTTTCGTGCATGCTGGATGGAGGCGAGGATCCCCTTTATATCGCCCGCCGCCTGGTGCGTTTTGCGGTTGAGGATATTGGCCTTGCTGACCCGCAGGCGATCACGCAGGCCTTGGCCGGCTGGGATACCTATAAGCGCCTGGGGTCGCCGGAAGGGGAGCTTGCCCTGGCCCAGGTCGTGATCTATCTGGGAACGGCGCCCAAATCTAACGCCGCTTATACGGCGTACAAAAATGCGCGCCGCGCCGCCAAGGCCAACGGCTCGTTGATGCCGCCTAAGCATATTCTTAACTCCCCCACCAAGTTGATGAAGGAATTGGGCTACGGAGCTGGCTATGAATACGATCATGACGCCGAAGAAGGTTTTTCAGGTCAGAGCTACTTTCCTGAAGACATGCGTCGCGAACGTTTCTATCGTCCAGTCGAACGCGGCTTCTAACGTGATTTGGCCAAACGCCAGGAATATTGGGAGAAGCTTAGGGCCAAGCGTCAGCAGACGGGTAAATCGGCTACCAAGACCGATGATGATGACGCCGAGTGATTGATCAATTCACACCTAGACTGTTTGGTTCAATCGACAGCTGCATCGTTAACGGGCCGTGCGTCCGGCGCGCAATTCCCGGCAAAAGGCAAGTGAGAAGCGCTGTTGAAGGCTTGCAGGGAAGGCGGCGTCGATATGCAAGATGAAGGGCTTGTCGGTCGAAAAGCGCTTGGGTTACGGTCCGCGAAGAAAGCCTGATAGCAGGCAGTCCCAATGGGGAATGTGATCTGAGCGGCATGAGCCATAGGGCCGGCCGTGACGGCTTTCGGGGTGGCGGCGGCCATACCGCTGCATTAAAGGCGAGTTGTCAGAATGCAAGATTATTTGTCGCCGGAACGCGATCGTGTCGCTCTCA
>CAYOYT010000581.1:0-1676 GCA_964408245.1 uncultured Dongia sp.
GTGTTGCGAAGCCTCTGATCCATGTCTTTGCTGGACCGCGCCTATTGCGAATCACTCGATGCACAGGACTTGCTTGCCTTTGCGCGAGATAGATTCGATCTACCCGACGGAATTGTCTATCTTGATGGAAATTCACTTGGTGCCCTGCCCAAAGCAACCGCCGGCAAGGTCGCAGACGTTATCAGCCACCAATGGGGACAGGACCTCATTACTGGCTGGAACAAGCATGGCTGGGTTGATCTACCCCGACGCCTTGGCGCTAGATTAGCTGGGCTGATCGGTGCCGAGCCAGACGAGGTGATCGTCTGCGATTCTACCTCGCTCAATGTCTTCAAAGTGCTGAGTGCCGCCCTAGCTTTACGACCTGAACGACGCGTGATCTTGTCCGATACCGGCAATTTTCCAACAGACCTTTACATAGCACAGGGCCTTGCCGATCTGTTGCGGCGCGATCATCAGCTTGAGCTCGTCGCACCCGATTCTGTCACCGATCGGCTGGGCTCCGATGTCGCTGTCATCATGCTGACCGAAGTCGATTACCGCACGGGTTACCGGCACGACATGGCCGCCATCAATGCCAGAGCGAAATCAGTTGGCGCGATCACATTGTGGGATCTCGCCCATTCTGCCGGCGCGCTGCCGGTCAACCTCAACAGTACCGGTGCGGATTTCGCGGTCGGTTGCGGCTACAAATACTTGAACGGCGGACCAGGTGCGCCAGCTTTCCTCTTCGTCGCTCGCCAGTGGCTGAATGAAACGCAGCAGCCACTTTTCGGCTGGTTTGGTCACGCGGCACCTTTCGCCTTTGAGACAACTTATCAACCCAAGGTTGGAATCGACCGCTTTCTTGTTGGGACGCCGCCCGTCCTCAGCATGGCGGCACTTGAATGTGGTCTTACCACCTTCGACGGCGTTGACCTTACCGCCATCCGACGCAAATCACAGGCGCTCGGCGACCTGATGATTCGGTTGGTGACACAAGAATGCCCTGATGCCGGAATAAGACTGGCCAGCCCATCGGACAGCGCCCAACGCGGCAGCCAGGTAAGCTATGCACACGAATCTGGCTATGCAATCATGCAGGCTCTTATCGCGCGCGGTGTCATTGGTGACTTCCGCGCCCCTGATCTCATGCGCTTTGGTTTCACCCCGCTTTACATACGCTACCAGGATATTTGGGATGCAGTCGCAACCCTGAAAATTGTGCTGTCGAGCGAAGAATGGCGGCAGGCAGCGTTTAACCATCGCGCCGCCGTCACCTGAACGTCCCTCTCTGGGGCTGGATTTTGCCGCCGTGGCCAGGCAACATGCTGCCGCAATATTTAATTAAAGGGGGTCAGTTTTATGCGACCAATTTTTGTCATGGTCAAATGCGACCCGGGGAAATCCTATGACGTCGCGGAAAAAGCGCTTGATACTGTGCAGCAAATCGCTGAGCTCTATTCGATCTCCGGGCAGTACGATTTGTTGGTGAAGTGCTATTTACCGTCAGAGACGGATGTTGGCCGCTTCGTGACATCCGAACTGCAGACATTACCGCATGTTAAGGACACGCTGACGATCATTACCTTTAATGCTTTTACTTAAACCCAGAAAATTGTCCACACGAACAAAGGAAACAACACATGACAACCAGGATTTCGCTCATGAAGCGAACTAGTGTCGCAGCCATTCTC
>CAYOYT010000582.1:0-1673 GCA_964408245.1 uncultured Dongia sp.
TTAGTGACATTCGACAGCCCCTCGCTTACCAAGTCGGAAACATAGGCAAGCCAATAGGGCTCTTTGTGCTTCGGCATGGCAAGTCCGGTAAGTTGTTCTAATTCCGTCAGCAGCCGACCGAGACTAAGATTTTCGTTGCCGAGGATATAGCGCTCCCCTACCCGTCCGTGCTCGGCGGCAAGCAGATGACCCAGTGCCGCGTCCCGCCCATCGACGAGATTGAAATCGCAGTCCAAATAGGCTGGTGTTGTGCCATTGAGGAATCCGAGAATCATCTTGGTCGGGGGCGTAAGCAGAAAATCGCCGGGTCCTATCGGCATCGTCGGATTGACGATCACGAGCGGCATTCCACCATTTGCCGCGGCCTGAGCCGCTTCCTCCGCGCGAAACTTGGATCTACAATAAGGTCCCGGCACATCGTTCACTGTATGGCGAACCTTTTCATCGATCAAAGCATTCTGCGACAAACGCGGCGCGTTGATGTTCTTGAGGATCGATTCCGTCGAGGTGTAGACAAAGCGTGCGACCTTTGCGTCGGCAGCAGCGTCCAGAACGCGACATGTGCCTTCGTAGTTTACCTCATGGAAGGTCGCAGGATCAGCGGCCCACAGATTGGGATTTGCCGCCAGATGATAGACCCTCTCCACGCCGGCCATGGCTTTTGTCAACACAGCGCGATCGCGGATTGATCCCCGCCTTAGTTCGACAGCTGTGGAAAACGGCATATCCGGTGAATGCGGCCAATCCCTGAGGTCGAGCACGCGCACGCGCTCGCCACGCGCACTGAGCAGAGAGACCAGATGTCGTCCCATGAATCCGCAACCACCGGTCACCAGCGACAGACGCGCTTCACCCGACTCCATCTCTAGCATGTATAATTCCGCATCATGACACTTCTCCGCCGCTTCATTGCGATCTTTGCCAGCCTCAGCATGTTTGTGGCCATGCCAAATCTGTCACATGCCGAAATTGAGGCGAAATTAGCCCAAACCTATATTCGAGCCCTGTTCGACACAAGCGCGAGCACTGACTTCGCACCTGAGACGCTGTGCCTGCACGTTGCTCAGTTCGGTCGTTCCGCTGCGGGCCATGCCTGGCGGCTGCTGGCGCCGGACGAGCAAGCTCGTTTCGCTATTGGCTTCTGCGACATGGCAGACGAAGCGATACATCGGCTGCGCATTGCATATCCAGGTTTGCAACTCGACCTTCGAACCGTGTCGCCATCGGTGCCAGGGATGGTTATGGTCTCAAGCATCGCACGAATGCCGGGTCAGATGGCATCATGGCAGATCGACTGGCAAGTTGCCGAAACTGGGGACCATCTGCGCTTCGCCGACCTTAAGCTCGTTGGCCTCTCACTGGGAATTTTCCTGCGCAGCCTCGCCAACAGCGAATTCTCGACTAAAGCTGAAGGATCACCTGTTGCAACGGACATTTTAAACGCTTGGCAGCAGGCGCTAGATCGAGCGCTTCCCCCGCAAGCTAAGTCACCGCCACTAATGTCCAAATGATGACTTCCTGCGCCTGGTCTGGTATTTAGCGCCCTCTTACAGGGCAACTCTAATCTGGTGGATAAGATATTGGACACGCTTATTATTTTGCTCAGGAAGCTGACCATGGCGAGCCTCATTCTAGTATTTGCTGCGGCGCCGCTGGGAAATCAGGCCCTAGCG
>CAYOYT010000583.1:0-1669 GCA_964408245.1 uncultured Dongia sp.
GTCGAGACGCATTCGGCACATTGGATCTCCAACCCGCGTTTTAGCGAGGCAGTTGCCGATTATCTAAACCGAGAACGCCGTGCGACGCAAACCGAGATTGCGGACCTTATGACACTGTCGCCGTTCCGCCAGTCCAATGATCAGGGTCAATGAATAGGCAAGCTATCGTTATTGGCGGTGGCCCTGCTGGGCTGATGGCAGCTGAGACACTGCTGGCGGCAGGGATCATGGTCGATCTTTATGAATCCATGCCGTCGCTCGGTCGCAAATTCCTGATGGCTGGACGGGGTGGTCTCAACATCACGCATTCCGAACCGTTGGAACACTTCATTAAGCACTATGGCAATGCACGCGAGCGCGCTACCGACTGGATCAATGCCTTTGGCCCGCAAGAACTTCGCGACTGGGTTCATGGGTTGGGTATCAAGACGTTCATAGGGACATCGGGCCGGGTCTTTCCAGCTGAGATGAAGGCAGCGCCATTGCTACGGTCCTGGCTTTATCGACTGCGACAGCAGGGGTTGCGGATTCACGTTCGGCATCGTTGGATCGGTTGGTCCGCGGATGACGGCGTGATCTTTGAAGCACCCGCCAGCAATATAACGGTACGGGCTAATCCACTCGTTCTCGCCTTGGGTGGCGGATCATGGCCACAACTGGGATCGGACGGTGCCTGGCAAAACCTGCTGCGCATGCAAGACATCGATCTCGCAGCGCTCGAACCCAGTAATTGCGGCTTCGATGTTTCTTGGAGCGATCATATGCGCCACCGCTTTCCTGGCGCTGCCCTTAAAAATATCGGTGCGAGCTTTAATGGTGCCACGTGCAGCGGCGAGGCGATCATCACCGAGCATGGTATCGAGGGCGGCCTGATCTATGCACTCACTGCGCCGCTTCGAAAGGAAATTGCCCAGACCGGGCAAGCACTACTTTACCTCGACTTACTGCCCAATCATATTGTTGTGGATATTGCGACAGCGCTTGCAAAGCGTGGTTCACGCTCACTTTCCTCGTATCTTAAATCTAGCCTGCGGCTCTCAGCGGCTAAGGTGGCGCTTGTCTATGAATGCCTTGTCCCAACTGAGCGCGAAGATCCGGCGACCCTCGCCGCCAAACTCAAGGCACTGCCACTACGCCTCACCGCGCCGCGCCCCATCGCAGAAGCAATTAGCACCGCTGGGGGCGTGAAACTTGATGCCCTCGACGATCGTCTGATGGTTAAGGCGCGCCCGGGCGTCTTCTGTGCTGGAGAGATGCTGGATTGGGAGGCACCGACCGGGGGCTATCTACTAACTGCCTGCTACGCTACCGGCCTGATTGCCGGCAAGGGTGCCGCTGCATGGCTGACCGGGGATATGCCAAGCTGAACAACCCTATGTGCACTTCACCTGCTCAACTAAGCCCAAATGGATGACGAAATTCGGCAAAAAATATTCTCTTGTGTCAATTTAATTATCGGTCGCAAAATATAGAGGTAGTTTCACCCCTCGATCGGCAGGCACCCGCTAATGTCACCTGATACGAGCCACAATTCTTTCGGCACGAAGAAGGACAAGCTGACTGAAGTAACCGCCGGCATGATCGACGGCAAGAAGACACCACTCTACACCTTGCCTGCCCGTTGGTATCACGCGCAGGATATCTATGAAGCAGAACGTTGGAGCGTTTT
>CAYOYT010000584.1:0-1664 GCA_964408245.1 uncultured Dongia sp.
GTTGGGGTGAGGGGGGCGTCACCATCCCGCTCATGCCATCACCTTGTGGATCGTACCGCCCATGCCATTCATCAAGTCGACAAAACCCGGGAAAGAGGTGTCGATGGGAGAGCCATCATCGATGCTGACCGGCTTTTCCGCGGCGAGGCCCAGAATCAGGAACGACATGGCCGGGCGGTGGTCGAGATTGACCGCAATATGAGCACCGCCTTTGGGCCTCTTGCCTGTGCCTCTGACGAGCAACCAATCTTCGCCTTCCGCGACACTCACGCCGCAGGCCGCAAGGCCGCGCGCCATAGCACCAAGCCGATCGCTTTCTTTGATTCTGAGTTCACTGAGGCCCAGCATCTTTGTCTCACCGTCGGCAAAGGCGGCGGCCACGGAAAGGATGGGATATTCATCAATCATCGACGGCGCACGTTCGGGCGGCACAGTCACGCCATTCAGCGGTGAATGCTTCACCTGTAGATCGGCGACCTTCTCGCCAGCTTCGATGCGCGCATTCCGGATTTCAATCATGGCACCCATCTCGATGAGCGTATCGATGAGGCCGATACGGTGCGGATTGAGCCCGACATTCTCGATGAGAATATCGGAGCCTGGCAGAATGAGCGCGGCAACGATGGGGAAAGCGGCGGAGCTTGGATCGCCCGGCACCACGATTTTGCGACCCTTCAAGTCGATCTGGCCTTTCAGCGAACAGGCCCGTCCTTCCGGCGTTTCTTCTACTTTCACATCGACACCAAAGCCGCGCAGCATCAGCTCCGTATGATCGCGCGTCGCTTCCGGTTCGATCACCGTGGTGATGCCTGGCGTATTGAGACCGGCCAGAAGAATGGCTGATTTCACCTGAGCGCTCGCGACCGGCAGCTTGTAGGTGATCGGGCATGGTTGCGCCGTGCCGATGACGGCGAGCGGTGGGCGGCCTTTGCTGCGCGAGACGAAGCTGGCACCTATCTGACTCAACGGGTCACTCACCCGCGCCATCGGTCGCGAACGCAAACTCGCGTCGCCGGTGAAGAAGGTCGTCATCGGATAGGGTGTGACGAGGCCCATGAGCAGGCGCGTGCCCGTGCCGGCATTGCCAAGATCCAAGATGTCGCTGGCCTCGGCCAGCCCACCATTGCCGCGACCGCGCGCGCGCCAGATATTGTCGGCGCCCTTTTCTGTTTCGCCGCCAAGAAGTCGCATGGCGGCAGCCGTGCGCAATACGTCCTCACCTTCGAGTAGGCCGTGGATTTCCGTTTCACCCAGGGCCAGCGCACCCAACATAAGGGCGCGGTGCGAAACGGATTTATCACCAGGGACCCGGATGGTTCCCTGCAGGCCCGTGCCGGTTCCCGAATTGAGGGCGCGGGGGGTCGGTAAATGCTTGCTCATGCCAGTTTCGGTCTCAGCAAAAAGTGACACTTTCGGGGTGCAGATGCGGCGCTTCTCTAGCACGGGGCGATGGGCCAACGGAAATCCCGATTTCCCAAGCCATGGAATCGTCCGGCTCTCGCCGCCGCAACAGGCCCGTTCCAGTCCATTTTGAGAGCGTTGACACGCCCGCGGGGCTATGGCAATTGGCACCCCCAACCGAGAATTGACCGGAGACATCACGTGACCAAGCCGGAATGGGGCACCAAGCGGGTTTGTCTAAGCTGCGGCGCCCACTTTTACGA
>CAYOYT010000585.1:0-1656 GCA_964408245.1 uncultured Dongia sp.
GTGCTAGACCAGGTGCAGCTAGGTTCCAGTTTTCGATTCCGCTATCCACATCAGCTGTCGGGCGGCCAACGTCAGCGTGTAGCAATCGCCCGGGCGCTCATCCTCAGACCTCGGATCATTCTGCTCGACGAGCCCACATCCGCACTTGATGTCTCAATTCAGGCCGAGGTGCTCAATCTCCTCGACGATATACGAACCGAGCTTGGCATCACTTATATACTTGTGAGCCACGATCTCGGCGTTGTCGCCCATATGTGCCATCGCTTCGCCGTCATGCGGCAAGGTAAAGTTGTTGAAGTAGCGGAAAGCCGACATCTGGGGACCGGTACGCTGGAACATGCCTATTCCAGACAGCTTCTCCTTGCTTCAAAGGGTTACGATCAAGCTGTCATCAACTCATTCGTAAACCTATGACAAGCCATAAATCCATTCATTTCATATAGATAGATATGTTCAATTTCGCCGCAGAGCAGGCTTGCCAGGGATTAGACTTGAATGACCCCACAACCTGCTTTATTGCATCCGCCATCAGTGGCGAAACTGGACTCTTATCTCGCCCGTTGGGTCGTGCGGCCCCTCGGAACAAATCCGGCTAGGCCCTACAGAACCAAAACGAAAGAGACACATGTCTAAAGAAGACGTCATCACATTTGACGGCACCGTCACGGAGATGCTCCCGGACCTGCGTTATGTGGTCCAGCTCGATAATGGCCATCAGACCTTGGCTTATACCTCGGGCAAGATGCGCAAGAACCGCATCCGCATCCTGGAAGGCGACCGCGTCACGGTGGAAATGACGCCCTACGACCTCACCAAAGGCCGTATCACCTTCCGCTTCAAGGATGAGCGTCCGGCTGGTGCCTCCACGCCACGGCCGCAGCCCTTCAAGCGCCGCCACTAACTAAATCCGCTTTAGACTCCCGGCCAGCGCTTGATGCTGGCCGGCTTCAGCCCCCGTATCTTGAGGGCCGCCCAGGCCTCAGCGCCCGTATCGACGATATCGAAGATCCCCATATCGGTCGCTTCGATAAGACCGCTATCGATCATAGCATCGAAATTGATAACGCTCTGCCAGTAATCCTTACCGACCAGCACCACCGGCGTGGCGCTTGCCTTATGGGTCTGCTGCAGCGTGAGGATCTCGAACAGTTCGTCCATGGTACCGAAGCCGCCTGGAAAAACGGCGAGTGCCGCCGCTCGCATAGCAAGATGCATCTTGCGCATCGCGAAATAATGGAAACGGAACGTGAGATCCGGCGTCGAATAGGCGTTGGGCTGCTGCTCGCCTGGCAACGTGATATTGAAACCGATGGAGGGAGCGCCAGCTTCATGCGCGCCACGATTGGCCGCCTCCATGATGCCGGGGCCGCCGCCGGTCGCGATCACGTTGTCGCGCTGTCCGTCGATCGGCTTCAGGGCGCCCCCTTCTTCGGAAACCAACTTTGCAAAGGCGCGCGCTTCTTGGTAATAGCGCGACCAAGCGCCAAGCTTTTCGGCGCGCTCCCGCGCAGCACCTGGTGTCGTTGCGGCAATACGTGATTCTGCTAGTTCCGGGGAAGGAATGCGAGCGGAACCAAAGACGATGATGGTTGAGCGCACGCCCCAATCCTGCAGCACCAACTCGGCCTTGGAATATTCAAGCGCGAACCGCAGACC
>CAYOYT010000586.1:0-1640 GCA_964408245.1 uncultured Dongia sp.
GCGGCGGCTCGACCGCCAACGACACCGCCGTGCGCATCGCGCATTATTATCACGCACGCCGCGGCAAGAAATCAAAGAAGCAGATTATCAGCCGCATCGACGCTTATCACGGCTCAACCTATCTCACCGGCTCGATCACCGGCCGTCCCGGCGACCGCTCGCCTTATCTCCATTTCGTGGAAGGGCTGGTGCATCACGTCTCCTCGCCCAATTTCTACCGTGCGCATGAGGTACTGCCCAATGGTGTCGGCGCAAAGAATCAAATCGGGTGCATGTCGGAAGAGCAGTTCTGCGACTATTTGATCGAGGAACTAGAAGCAAAAATCCTGGAGGTCGGCGCCGACAACATCGCCGTCTTTTTCGCCGAACCCGTGATGGGTGCTGGCGGCGTCATCGTTCCGCCAGCGGGCTATCACAAGCGGTCGCTCGATATCTGCCACAAGCACGATATCCTTTACGTGTCTGATGAAGTCGTGACAGCCTTCGGTCGCTTGGGCCATTTCTTCGCATCGGAAGCCGTTTTCGGCATCGTCCCAGATATGATCGTGACCGCCAAAGGTCTTACCTCCGGCTATCAACCGCTGGGGGCTGTGATTTTCTCCGACCGCATCTATGAGGCGATGTCGTCAGAGGATCCCGATGGCTGGTTCACCAACGGCTATACCTATTCCGGCCATCCAGTTGCCTGCGCGGCGGGCCTTGCCAACATTGCACTAATGGAGCGCGAGGATCTCAACGGCCATGTGCAGAAGATGGGGCCGTATCTCGAGCAGCAATTGAAGACTCTGCTAGAGCTGCCCATTGTCGGCAATGTGCGTGGCAAGCATTTCATGATGTGCGTCGAGAACGTCATGGACAAGGAGACCCGTGCGCATTTCCCCGACGCAGTCAATATCGGCAAACGCATCTCTGACCATTGTGAGAAACTTGGCCTGATCGTGCGGCCGCTGGGAGCTTTGAACGTCATCTCGCCACCCCTCACGCTTAATAAAGAGGAAGTGGATGAGCTGGTGAGCCTTCTGCGCCAGGGCATTGAAGCCACCATGGCGGATCTCAAGGCCGAAGGGCATTATAAAGGATGAGAAGGTAAGCCCTCGATCAACAGATCGAGGGCTTCTTTCGTCAGCGCGGCTGCCCCAAAGCCGGCCGGTCAAGTACCGGCAATCGTTTTTGCCAATTAACCGGCAAGCAGCGCACCACAATAACGCGTGCCTTATGCCAGAAAGCAGAAAGCGACAGCAACGCCGAGCCGATCACCAGAGCCGTCAGCGCCACGTTGAACTGGATAGCGCCGAACGACTCAAAAACCGCGTTGATCGCGTAAAGCACATAAGCCAGCGCCGAGACGAGCATAGCCCGTCGATCGATTGCGAGTGATACCAGAGCCAACATAATATAGAGCACGACCACGATCACAGCACGCACGATGTCTATATCTCCAGCAAGGATACCAAGCTGGAAAAAGATGGGATGGACGATCGACGGTGCTGCGGCAAGATGCAGCCAGAAGGCAATATCAGCCCGACGCGTGCGCCGCTCGCGATCCGATACGTCCCACCACATGGCAAAGGTAAAGAGCCCCAGACCGCCCAACAGCACGAACCATTCAACCTGGTCAATGAGCCCAGGCACCGCAGCAA
>CAYOYT010000587.1:0-1618 GCA_964408245.1 uncultured Dongia sp.
GCCTCGTGTCGATTGAGATGTTTGAGGCTGTCGGCGAAGCTCATTGGCGACATTATTTCGATGTGTTGCGCGAGCGTCTCACTCAAGGTGGAACAGCCGTGTTGCAGATCATTGCCATCGCCGAGGAAAAGATTTGAGAATTATCGGCGGAATGTCGATTTTTATCCAGCGTTAAATTTTTCCTGGCGGCATGCTGCCAACCAGCTCAGCGTTGCGGAATCTGGCTAAGGATAGCGGTCTGCAATTCCTTGCTGAGGACGGCTTTGCCAGCTCCTATGCGCGAACGTTGAAGGAATGGCGTGGATCGTTTATTCAAGCCTGGCCCAAGATCCAATTCTTGGGATTTGACGAGCGATTCCGCCGCATGTGGACCTATTATCTCGCTTATTGCGAGGCAGGATTCAAAGCCGGTTCCATTGATGTCGTGCATCTAAAACTGCAGCGATAGATTACGTGTCGGAACACAATCGCAAGCGACGGCGCGATATCTGAATGTGCCGTTGGTTTTGGCAATCGCTTTATGCAGCGAGATTTGTGAGCGATATCGAAAGAATGCCAGTACGGAATCTATAGTCCGCACTGCTTTACTGCTTGACGCTAAACATACTCTATTTCGTAGGCTTACAATCGAACCGGCTCTAACAAGGCGTTGAAATATCTAGCTTATTCGCTGCAAACAATAACACTATTTTTTGGGCTTAAGGGCTTGAAAACAGAGGAAAAGTCGCGCATTCTTCGGCCAGATATCTTGAAAATCTAGAGTGATTCAAAAAATGAGCAGTCGCAACCTCGCTGCCCAGGCGGAGATTGGCGTTGCCGCGATGGTGGCGCGTTTGGAACCGGGAATCGACAAGGCCGCCGATGCGCTGCTGAAGCTGCAACGGGAAGACGGTCATTGGGCTTTTGAGTTAGAAGCGGATGCGACTATCCCGGCTGAATACATTCTGCTGAAGCACTTTCTTGATGAAATCGATTCGCTTACCGAAGCGAAGATTGTTCGCTACCTGAAGAATATCCAGGGTGCACATGGCGGGTGGCCACTTTACCACGGTGGCGCTTTCAACATCTCCGCCTCTGTGAAAGCCTATTACGCATTGAAGTGCTGTGGCGAGGATATCAACGCGCCCCATATGGTGCGGGCGCGCAACGTCATTCTCGATTTTGGTGGCGCGGTGAAAAGCAATGTCTTCACGCTGATCCAGTTAGCTCTGTTTGGGCAAATCCCATGGCGCGGTGTCCCGAAGATGCCGATCGAGATCATGCATTTGCCGCGATGGTTTCCATTTCATCTAGATAAGGTGAGCTATTGGTCGCGAACCGTCATCGTGCCTCTTTTGGTGCTGATGTCGAAGCAGCCGAAAGCGCGCAATCCAAAATGTGTCGATGTCCGTGAGCTCTTTGTGGTGCCGCCGGAACATGTCACTAATTGGTATAATATGGATCGGACGGGGCCGTGGGCGGTCTTCTTTCGTGTTGTGGATCGTATCTTACAGCATGTTGACGGAGCGTTCCCCAAAGGGTTGCGGCAGAGTGCCGTTGATAAGGCCGTTACTTGGATCATTGAGCGTCTCAATGGCGAGGACGGCCTTGGCGCCATCTACCCGGCTATGGCCAATTC
>CAYOYT010000588.1:0-1615 GCA_964408245.1 uncultured Dongia sp.
CGCCGGCCGTGCTCAACTACATCTTTGCCGAGAAGTACAAACAGGAGCCCGAGCGCGTCGCCTCGATCGTGATGATCGGCAATACTGCCTCGCTGCTGTTCATCCCGCTGGCACTCTTCTTCGCGCTGCCGCGCTAGCCATATTCCTGACGAACGACTGCTTTACGGTGGGTATGCCATGCGCGTACTATCGGCCAGAAGCGGACGTCAAGGAATCTTGTCAATAGCGGTCATTCGAGACGATTCCTGTGTCGGCATATTGGAGTTGTCATACGGACGCGGCGACTGAATCTATGAGGCAGGACAAGGGATTCTTGGCATACGCCCCATGTACAGATATCAATTCATATACGGACCCAGCGGGTCCGTTTAATAACTGTTGGGCGTCTAAACATCATGCCGCGTAGAAAACGACTCCGGAGCGTTTGCCAAAGCATTGCCCACCATGCGGTGAGCGGCCTGTCCTACGTTCATCCGCACATCGTGCGCGCCTGCAGCAATGCGGGCGCTAGCTGCATGCAAGTCGATTTACTTGCAGCCGACCCTTGCCCACCTCAGTTCGCCGAAATTGCGCCCTTGAGGGCTTCACTCAACTGCCTACGCGAGAAATTCGAAACCATTTTGGCCACCGAAGAATTCTCCCTATCTGATCTCTCGCTTGCCACACTTGTTTTCACGCCTGAGCCAAGTAAAGATGATTACTGCACCATGTGTCATGCAACCCTACAAAGCAAGAATCAAGAGCCTGTGGAGTGCATCGTTAACTATCTCGGGCAACGCTATCCGCCCAACCCGTCGCTCCAGAGGGACGCGCCGCAAGCGGCGCGCCCCTGAGCTAGCACGTTAGAGCGCAGATGGAAGTCGGATTCCACGCAAACGTATGCGACCAAACCACTTCGCATATCGCGAAGAATTTGCGCGTTCCGTTCGACGAACTGAGCGCGAGACTTCGTGGTGACTATGGTGGCCTAATGGAACATCTGTGGATCGACCTCGAACTCTTGGAATCTCACGCCAAAGCGCATGGAAAGAGTCGTTTCCCGTTTCGGTTTCAAAAACGAGTATCGGGTCATTCTCGTCTAGGTCTTCCCGCCATCCCTGACAGGTTTAACGTCGGGCACTACAGCGTTCGGCCCGATTTTCCGACACTCGTCTCTCTTCCTCCGGAGCGGCTCGTTCAATACGTCCTGTCGCTGATTTACGCCTCCACTTCTGTGTTGATCGAAAAGCAAAGCAAGCTTGGTGGCTTTAATGCAGGGCTTTTCCGGAGCAACTTCGTTCTGGCGTGTAAGGCCCTTGGCTACGAGGTCGCGAACAATGAGCTCTAACATTTCAGTCAAACCGCGCCTTGCAGGCACTTGGACGTGCCGCAAGCGTCACGCCATTTACTTTGCACGTTGAAGGTCCCCTTTCCACGCACAGACCGTCGCATTTGGGTCGGTAGTACGCATTCAACTTTTTCGATAGCAGCTGCTATCTCTCATGACGCATTGAGCGCGTCATTCAGTCGAGCCGGATCGTCGCCCACTGCGCATCCGTGATCCGCAGCAGTTTCTCCGGCGTCAGCGGAAATACCGAAAACGGCGTTCCCGCCGCCGCCCACATCGTCCCGAACT
>CAYOYT010000589.1:0-1615 GCA_964408245.1 uncultured Dongia sp.
TCGACGTGGCTGGTCGCCACGCAGGTGCCCATGGGGTGCCAGGCGATCGAGGTCATTGGAGTTGATGAATTGTAATACGCGTTCATCATCCGTGAAATGACCGAGCATTTTAATTTTAGACGAACAGAAACCACGGAGAACAGGAGCCAGTTGTGCCGCTTTTGCCCGACGCTGATCGGCTGGCAGTGATTCGCGTTTAGCCCCGCCGAATACCGGTCTTTTCTTACCGTAATTTTCTTCCAGGTATTGGGCACAACGCTCAATCACTTCAAGCGTATTGATATAGCTTTCATACGCGGTATCACCCCAGGTAAACAAACCATGTGAACCGAGCATGATGCCCCGGATACCGGGATTCTCATCGAGGCATTGTTTCAGTTTAAGACCGAGGTCGAAGCCCGGACGTTGCCATTCCACCCAGCCAATAGTGCCATTGAATAATTCCTGGGTGATCTTCTTCCCATCTTTAGCAGCCGCAATGGCGATGGCTGCATCCGGATGCAGGTGGTCAATATGTTTGAATGGCAGGAAGCCATGCAGTGGTGTATCAATCGAAGGTGCTTTGGATGCGAGGTCGTAAATGCAATGGTTGAAAAGCTCCACCATTTCATCTTCAAACTCGAGACCACGGTATACATTGGTCAGACTGCGGAGACGATCCACATACAAGGCGGAGAGACCATTTCTTTTCATGGAGCCCAGGTCGCCACCACTTCCCTTGATCCACATGATCTCGGTTTCTTCGCCGGTCAGCGGGTCTTTGGCCATGGCTTTACAGGAAGTATTGCCACCACCATAATTGGTTAAGCGCAGATCCGCCCCAAGGAGATTGGAGCGGTATACGAGTAAGGCTACTTCATCACCGGCCATCGCATTGGCCTTCGCTTCATCCCACAAATAACTTACATGCTTAAAGTTTGCTGTTGCTACTGACATACGTAACTGCTTTTTCGTTTTTCGAATTTTCATGCAGGCTGTTACCACGACCCACGAGCAATACCGAGAGGATGATCGTGGCGATACCGACTGCTATGACGGTTTTAGTTTGTTTGCTGACCCCTTTCCATTCTTTCAGCACCAGTCCCCACATATTGGCTACTAATATAATAAATGCCATATGCAGAATCCATGAGCTGGGTCCGTTACCGAGCTTACTTTCTCCCATTCCATAGAAGAAAAACTGGAGGAACCAGGCTGTACCGGCTATGGCGGAGAACAGGTAGTTCTTTGTTAACGGGGTCTTTTTATTGGTATAATCACCAAATGACTTATTCCTTGCGTTCAACACCATGAACCAGATAAAGTTCGTGGTGAGTCCGCCCCAGAGCAATACCACATAGATCACGTTGTTGCGGTAGAGAAACTCACCTTCACCCGGGTTAGCGGCTTTCCAGGCTTCGTTGGCCACATTGGCCAGATCCTGTCCGGCTTCGAGACCAAAGTTGAAACAGGCACTCAGTACACCTGATACGATGGAGACGAACATGCCGAGGGCGAACTTGTACTCTGTTTTTACTTCGGCTCCATGCGGATCCGAAGGTGCTGCGCAGAGTTGTTTTTCTTTCATCATACCCGCCTTACCGGAAATAACGATACCCACCACGCAGAGCAAGAG
>CAYOYT010000590.1:0-1614 GCA_964408245.1 uncultured Dongia sp.
GAAGGCTCCATGCGCTGCGACGTCAATGTCTCGGTCAGGAAGCTGGGCGATCCTCTTGGCACGCGTTGCGAGATTAAGAATGTAAATTCGATCCGTTATGTCGCCCAGGCCATTGAATATGAAGCGCGGCGCCAGATCGACGTGATTGAAGAGGGCGGCAGTATTCGCCAGGAAACGCGTCTGTGGGATCCAAATAAAGGTGTCACGCGCGCAATGCGCTCCAAGGAACATGCGCATGATTATCGCTACTTCCCGGATCCGGATTTATTGCCGCTTAGTCTCGATCCCAAATGGGTCGAAAGTTTGAAGGCAGGGCTCCCGGAACTTCCTGACGCCAAACGCAAGCGTTTCACCGAAAAACTTGGTCTATCTAATTACGACGCGGGCGTGCTGGTGGCGGAAAAAGAATCTGCCGATTTCTATGAGGCAGCTGCCAAAGGACGCGATGCAAAACTAGTTGCCAATTGGCTGACCTCAGAGTTGTTCGGCAAGCTCAATGCAATGGGCAAGCCCATCTCCGATAGTCCAGTCACAGCCGAAAATCTCGGTGAGCTCGTGGGCCTTATTTCCGACAATACTATTTCCGGTCGCATTGCCAAGGACGTCTTTACTGTGATGTTCGAGACTGGGAAAACGGCTGCCGAGATTGTCGAAGAAAAAGGATTGCACCAGGTCCTCGATACCGGTGCCATCGATGTCGAGATCGACAAGACCATGGCCGCCAATGCCGATAAAGTCGCGGAGTATCGGAGCGGCAAAGATAAGCTATTTGGCTTCTTCGTTGGCCAGGTTATGCGTGCCATGGGCGGCAAGGCCAACCCAACGATGCTTAACGAGCGACTGAAGGCAAAGCTTGCCGGGTAATGCTTCTTAATCGCCTTGTTTGTACTTTCTTCACCAACATGTCCATAATCTTTGGCCATGGAGATTTGGAACAATTTCTGGCCTGAACTTAAGGCATTGCTGCGTGAGCCGGTACGGTATTTCACCGATCCGACGGAGCGCATGTTCGTCCTCTATCTTGGATCGGCTTTGGTCTGTGCTGTCGTGGTTTACCTGGTGGCTTGCCGGCGCGATCCGGCAGGTACGCCTAAGCGGATCCTTGCCTATCTTTTTCCGCGACACGTTTTCCTCCATCCCTCGGCTAAGGCCGATTATAAGTTCTTTGTCGTCGACCGGATTCTTTCCTTTCTGATCATTTCTTTCTTCGTTTTGCTGGTGCCGATGGTGCATGCGCCAACATATGGCCTGCTCGTCGCTGGGCTGGGTGAGCCGCGCGGGCCGATCCTGTCGCCTGGAATAGCCACCAATCTGCTGCTGACGCTGGTCTCGGTGTTGGCGGTCGATTTCGCGTTGTGGTGGATCCACTATCTCCATCACCGTATCCCGGTCTTGTGGGAGTTTCATAAGGTCCATCACTCCGCCGAAGTGATGACGCCCGTGACCGCTTATCGCATACATCCGGTGGAAATGATCCTCAATCTCAATCTGACCGGTGTCATCAGTGGGATCTCCATCGCCGTCTTTCAATACATTACTGATAACGCGGCCGTTATCTACACAGTACTCGGCATCGACATCATTACCTTTCTGTTCCTCGTGTTCGGTTTCAAT
>CAYOYT010000591.1:0-389 GCA_964408245.1 uncultured Dongia sp.
CCGATGAACTCATGCTTCTGTCCGCCATCGTCCCTGAGTGGGGGCGAATTGCCGCGAAAGAGATTAAGCGCCGGGATGTGATCGACCTCCTTGATCGTATCGCTGAGAAAACACCAGTACGCGCAAATCGAGTTCTTGCGGTATTTCGCAAGCTCTGCAATTGGGCAGTAGAACGAGATGTGCTGGAAATATCCCCTTGTGCTGGAGTCAAACCACCTGGAACGGAACAAAGCCGGGAACGTGTGCTTACCGATGATGAGCTGCGCGCGTTATGGAATCGACTGCCGACCTCCGATCTTGACCCGTTAGAGCAGAGTGCATTCAAGCTGCAATTATTAACTGCGACACGAATTGGAGAGGTGGTTGGCGCAACATGGGCCGAGTTCGAT
>CAYOYT010000591.1:399-1610 GCA_964408245.1 uncultured Dongia sp.
GAGTGGCTAATCCCGGGCAAACGGTCCAAGAATCGCCGTGAGTCGCTAGTACCATTGTCACCGCTTGCAATTCATATTGTTAAAGCGTTACCGCGAGTTACTGACTGTGTATTTCCCTGGCCGGGTGAGAATGGGCATATTCGTGTCGATGTCATCACGCATAACCTAAAGCATGCGTTGCCATCACTGGGTATAGAGCGATTTACCTCGCACGATTTACGTCGCACTGCGGCGACCAAGCTGGCACAAATACAAACGCCACGTGTAGTGATCGATGCAATTTTAAATCACGTGGACCGGAGTGTTGGCGGAATTTACGATCGGCACACTTATGCGAACGAGAAACGCGCGGCACTAGAGGCGTGGGCTAATAAACTGGATCAGATCACGAAAGAAAAGTCTTCAACCGTAACGCCATTGCGACATTTGGAAAACCGTCGACGGCGCGGATAGCCCTAAGAAGCGATGCCCAAGGTGCGTGAACACCCCGAGCGTCAGTACCATAAGCCTTGGAGGAGTCATGGCAGCTCGAAGAGTATCAAACGCACACCTCTGCGTGCGATACGCAACAAAAATTTACAGATCGATGAGCACGAAGTACAGAGCTTTGAAAATCTTATCGATTGCCGTCATTTCGTAGACCCGGAATTTATTGTAGGAGCCCGCGACGAGGCGCTCGACTCTATTTTTCCCGACTTAGCAGCCGTCGGCGAACTCTTATATATTGCGGCTGATAATGATGGGCATGAAATCTCGCCAAACAATCTGATCTACACAGGATTCTTGATAAAGCGCCTGGCGGAAACCGCTCGGCAAATTGAACTCATTCCAGCTAGCGCGCAATTCGTTGCGGGTGCAAAAGTTAAAGCCGTCGTGATTTCCAAAGGGGCACAGTATGAATTCGAACGACATAGATGCGAGACCTCCGCAAATCCATAAGATCGACAATCTTATATGATCCATTCCCGATGAAACTTTCTTAAGATTCACCGCAGCGAAAAGCCTCTGGACGAAGGTGAAATTGAGATCCTTAAGCTCATATGTAAGTCGCGTTGAATCAGACGCTGCAAGCTATTTGATGAAGCATTATCAATTCTTTGTCACCATTGCTACCAAAGACAGTATGTAATGAAGTTCTCAATACTAGGTGTGCAAATAGCTGCCGACGATGGGTTTGAAGCGTTCGCTCACTTTAACGAAGAAATTCAAAG
>CAYOYT010000592.1:0-1607 GCA_964408245.1 uncultured Dongia sp.
ATTCTAACATTTCAACAGCATTGCCAGCCGTACGACCGAGGACCTGATTCATGTCGGTAATGAGCGCACTGGTCTTGACGCCGGCGCCGTTAGCAACACGGACAATAGAATCCGCGAGTTCCCGCGCCATTTTGAGTTCTGCCGCAAAAGCACCGGAGCCGGTCTTTACGTCCATGACCAGGCCCTGCAATCCGGCGGCCAGCTTCTTCGACAGGATAGAAGCCGTGATCAGCGGCACGGATTCCACCGTCGCTGTCACATCGCGGATCGCATAGAAACGCCGGTCGGCGGGAGCAAGGTCGGCGGTTTGCCCGATGATCGCACAGCCTGCCTCTCTAACGACGCGGCGAAAAGTTTCAAGATCCGGTGCTGTTTGGTAACCTGGGATTGCATCGAATTTGTCAAGCGTGCCACCGGTGTGGCCGAGCCCGCGACCGGAAATCATCGGCACATAGCAGCCACAGGCAGCGAGAATTGGGCCGAGAATCAGCGAGGTCTTGTCGCCGACGCCGCCAGTCGAATGCTTATCAAGGATGGGGCCGTTCAGCTCCAGCGATGTCCAATCGAGCACAGTGCCAGAATTCACCATGGCGCGGGTCAAAGCGACACGCTCGGTCATATCCATGCCCCGGAAGAATACCGCCATGGCAAAAGAGGCTACCTGCCCTTCGCTCACTGCACCAGACACGATACCACCGACAAAGAATTCGATCTCTGCCGGCGTGAGGCGTTGTGCATCACGTTTCTTGCGGATGATTTCCTGCGGCAGCATCATTTAGCGGCACCGAGATAACCGAGCAGCAAGCGCGTGAGCTTTTCTGATGCCAATCGCATTTGCGACATGGTGTGCTCGTGGCTCAAATTCTCGCGGCTCATACCTGCGCCCATGTTCGTGACGGCGCTGACAGCTGCGACCTTCATGCCGAAATAACGCGCAAGGATGACGTCTGGTACCGTCGACATACCGACCGCATGGACGCCGATCGCACGGAGCGCCTTGATTTCCGCTGGCGTTTCGAATTGCGGCCCAGCGAGCCAAGCATAGACGCCTTCCTTCAGCGTCATCTTTAGTTTGGCAGCCTGAGCTTTCAACGCTTTACGTAGATCAGAATCATAAGCGCCAACCATATCGACGAAACGCTGGTTGCCGCTGAGACCGAAGAGTGGCGATTGCTGCACGTAATTAACATGATCTTTAATGAGGATGAGACCACCTGGTTTGACCGACGGCATCAGGCTGCCGGCGGCATTCGTCAAAATAATGCTCTCGCATCCCAAGCCATGCAGCGTCTCGATTGGCACCCTCATGGCACCAGCATTGCCTTGTTCATAGTAGTGGACGCGGCCCTGCAGTACGGCAACAGCCTTACGGCCAATATAGCCCAGAACCAACCGTCCTACATGACCAGTAACGCGCGATTGCTCGAAGCCCGGCAGATTTGTGTATGGAAAAACAATCGGATCACGAACCTTATCCGCAAAGTCGCCCATGCCCGAACCCAGAACCAAACCAACCTCAGCGCGGAAATGCTTCGCTTTGCGGGCAATGACTTTCAGGGTTGCAGCGTTCACAACACATGATCCTTGCCGAAAGAAGCGGGTAGTAG
>CAYOYT010000593.1:0-1602 GCA_964408245.1 uncultured Dongia sp.
CTCATGCAGGATATAGGCGCGATCAACAATTTCGAGCGTATCGCGCACATTGTGATCGGTGATGAGCACACCGATACCGCGATCCTTAAGATGCGAGATGATATCACGAATATCGTTGACGGCGATTGGATCGATACCCGCCAGCGGCTCGTCGAGCAGGATATAGCTGGGATTGGTGGCCAGCGCCCTGGCGATTTCCACGCGCCGTCGCTCACCACCGGAAAGGGCCATTGCCGGTGCTTTTCGGAGATGTGAAATAGAGAAATCCGTCAGCAGCTGATCGAGCCGGGCTTGGCGGGAAGCGGCGTCATTATCGACCACTTCTAGCACGGCCATGATGTTGTCCTCGGCCGACATGCCACGGAAAATCGAGGCTTCCTGCGGGAGGTAGCCAATACCGCCGCGGGCACGTTCAAACATTGGCTGATCGGTCACTTCGTGGCCATCGAGGAAGATGGCACCAGCATCGGCCTTGATCAGGCCAGTAATGATGTAGAAACAGGTCGTCTTGCCAGCACCGTTGGGGCCGAGCAATCCCACAGCCTCGCCGCGCTGAACGCCCACCGAAACATCCCGCAACACGGGTTTCTTCTTGTACCGCTTGCCAAGGTGATAGGCGCACAGACCCTCGACCGTCGTCGGATCGACTGTCACGCCATTGACCGTGAAAGAAGGGTGAGTGTCGGCTTCACCGTCGGGCGCGGCCTGAGCAGAAGACATTTCTTCTCGATCGCTATGCTTGGCGCCGTCGTTCATTGCGCCGATTTCGGTTTGATAAATGTGTGAACACGCTGGCCGCCACCGAGAATTCGGCTAATCTTGCGCTTATTGTCGATTTCCGCCCGCTGGCCACGATATTCGTTCCGCCCGTCGACGATGCGCACATCGCCCGTCATCAATGCAATATCGGTATCCGGGTTATAGGCGAAGTGATTGGCATAGATGGTCTGGCCATTATTGACGACCTTGACCTTGCCGTCCGCCTGAATTTGGCTAAGCTTGCTTTTTCCTTCTGCATCGTCGGCGAAATAGAGTGTCGCCTTATTGCCGTTGATACGCGTGCCCTCGCGCACGATGACGGCATTGCCGACGGCAGTGACAGCATTGCGACCGGTCCAGTATTCGATGCGGTCGCGCGCCGTTACGGTGTCGTTTTCGCTGGTGATCTTCAGATCGCCGCCGGTGAGCAGCAGCAGCTTCTGCTTGGCATCGTATTCACCCTTATCACCATAACCAACCGAACTTCCGGACATCACCTTGACATTGCCGGTGGCGAGGATTCGATCGAAGGAATTGTCCTCACCGCTGGTATAGAAAACCAATGTATCGGCACCGATCGAGGAATCGCCTTGCTTAGCTACGGCATTGCCACGCGCCGTATAAGTTTTTTGCTTGCTGCGCCATTCGATACCCTGATCGGCGCCAAGTTCAAAGGGATGGCTGTCATCGCCAAAATCCATGCCGCCAGCAGTGCTTGCCGGCGTTGCAGAAACATCCTGTGCGGTATCTTGGATTGCTGAATCCAAGTTAGTTGACTCCAAGCTCGTTGAATCTGGGGGCGTTGAGCCGAGGCTCGTTGGGTCCTGAATCGCTTCCTGGGCC
>CAYOYT010000594.1:0-1597 GCA_964408245.1 uncultured Dongia sp.
GGGGTATTCTTCGAGACGTCCAAACTCGCGATAACCAAGACGTTCATAAAATGGCAGCGCCTGAAAATCATAGGTGTCGAGCCAAACAGCGTGGCAGTTCCTGGCAATAGCGGCACGCTCAGCTGCCTCTAACAGTCCAACTCCGTAGCGACGGCCCCTAAGGGTCTCGGGCACAAACAGCAATTCTACAAACAACCATCCAAAGCTTGTGCGCCCCCAAAGGCCGCCGACGGTTTGACCGTCGTCGTCCTTTAGCAGGACCGCCAACGGGCTTGCTTGGCTTGGACCGGCACGGCTCTCATTGAAGGCGCGGATCCCTGACGCGATGATCTCTCGATCCGCAGGCTCGGCATTCGCCGCAATGACGATGGATGCCGTCAACGTTGACTCCATTTTCCGAATTGCTCGCCTCTACCAGTCAATCGCCGAGCCACCGCAGTCATGACGTGATCTCGCCGGGAGCGGTCATTCGCGCTCGTACTCGATACTCGTCCAACAATGATAGGAACTTGCGGGATCAGATACTCGCAATGCCATAACCTTGGCCCACGTTGCCTCCCAGTCGCCCTCGTCGGAAATTGCTCGCTGCGTCCTTGTTGCAGTGTCGGTCTTGAACACCCGCCATATCGGCAAGGTCGTCGCCGCACTGGATTCGAAGAACGCTTGCAGAAACGTTGTGAACCAAGAGCAATCCATCCCGATGGATGTGCGAGCCTCGTCACCTTCGAGAAACACCAGTCCCCACGGCGAACGCGGGCCGAAACCGTATTCGCAATAGGCGATGCCTGTATTTGACGCAGGATGGCTCAAGACGCTCCAACAGGGGTAGCTCTCGTCTTCGCGCCCGTAGTTCCAACCACGCATTGTAATTGCCGGTTCGACCAAGAGCGATTTCACAAAGTCGGTGACGCGCACGTCGTTCAGTTGTGCCAATTCGCCTTCGACCATCGCTCTCAATATTCGCGGCTCGACCGACATGCCTGACATTTAGGCTGTTAGCGGGCGGCAGCCAATGTCCGCATGGGTCCAAGGTATGTCATCGCCACGATTTTGTTGACCGGCGAACTCTCTGCATTGTGGACTGTGATTTAGCGCACAGGGTGCTTTGCGAGGCGGGCGACACGCCGTTTTCCGGTTGCGCTGGGCGCTTGCATCCATTTACCCATAATAGCGACATCATGGGGGGAGACATGAACGTGCGCGTGGGCAAACTGGCTGAGCCGCTGGATGCTTTTGACTATCCGGCGCGCCCTGAGGCCGTGCCTCAGGGCCTGACGCAGGCGAGCAAAAAGTACAAACGTCACGCGACGATCGCCATGCTGAGCTTGCTTGCGTTCGTGCTGGCTTATGTCGCGCTCACCGCGTGGTTCGCGTGGACCGCTTACAAGATCTTCGCGAACCTTGGGTCCTATGAGGGCTCTCTCTGGGTCTTGATCGCGGGCATATGCTCGGCCTTGCTTGCCCTGTTCATGATCAAGAGCCTCTTTACGTTTCAAAAGGGGGCGGCATCCCGAGACATGGAATTGAAGCAAAAGGACCATCCGCGCCTTTTCAATTTCCTGCACACGATCGCAAAAGAAACCGGCGCGCCCAGACC
>CAYOYT010000595.1:0-1588 GCA_964408245.1 uncultured Dongia sp.
AAAAACGAGGCAAAACAGGCTCAAAAGCCACCGCGCAAGCGGTTTAGTTCAACGCAAAGCTAAGGGGCAGACACAAGCGGCGCATAAAATGCGAAGCATGCGCCGTTTGGGGCTGTCCAGCCGCGCAGCGGCGACCTTGAGCGACTTGTTAGATCGCAATTTCATTCAAGACTACAACGGCCAACGCCCAAATAACCATGTGTGGCTACATTTGCCGTTGCCCCAAAGTAAAGATGTGATTGGTGTTTTGTATGCCGATTCAATTTCGGTAAACTTATTTTTTACTTTTTTGTTTGGAACTGGCAATCCGCACTTTGGACATGGAGGCGCGCACTCTTCGCATAGCGCAAACCCACCTCTGATGGTGCCACGACTACTTGATAGAGGCACAAAGTAGTCTGGTAGTTTTTCAGCGTCTGATTGTGCGTATTTAATAACATGAAGGGCAATTTTTTTGCCAGAATTGTGGCATATTGCGCATGCCACCCCATCTATTTTCTTGTGCTTAAACGACTCGTTAAGACCGGCCGCTAATTGTGATCTAAGTTTTTCGTCCATATATTCCTCGCCATAATTTATTTTGCATTGGATGTATTTTATTTAGTGCCTTCAGGCCGCAGGCTATTGCGCATGCAGAGAAATGTTAGACTGCGACGATATATTCTCTTTAGAGTTTAGCAAGCACCTCACGAAGATGGGAGGCAATTCTTTCATTCTCGCCATGCGCTTGATTGACGGAGCTTATTCCAGAGTTCTGGAACGGAATTGATTTCTGTCTCTCAATCACACGAAGCCCAGACTGGCAGTATTCTGCGGCTTCTTTGCTTTTTCCCAGCATTGATTTGAGAGTTGCCATTTGAAGATAAAGGAGTGCGATATTTGGCTCTATAACAAGCGCAACCTCAAGAGAGTCTACCGCTTTAGAGTAACTATCTTTCATGGCATTCTGATTTCTAGCATTCATTGCACGAGCGAATTTTTCTCTGTTGTCCTCTGCTGCACTAGACAAAATCATTGCAATTTTTGGGCATACTGCAAAGCGCCCCGCGTCGGTTCTCGCTAGTTGATTGAGGCCAGCATATTGCTTGATCAGGGATTGCTCCTGCGAGGTATGCACGAACACCTCAAAAAGCGGGTTTTCCCGAAATTTATCAATCAGCGCATTGATGATGGCCGAGTCAACTTTGCTCCAGGGGTTTACATTCTGAAACCACTGAATGAAGTCTTTATCTGACTTATTCTCAAAAAATGGTCGTGGCGTCCATTTTGATGAGGTTCTTTCTGATTGAACGCCTAACATCCGATCAAATACCCCTCGCATCTCAGGCGTGAGTTCTTTTTTCTTGCGCTCCTCCTGAGCTGTGAAGTATGCGCCCAATGAGAGCAGAACGACCGCCAGCCCAACACCGCCAATCGCCGCCCCCAGCACAGAGAAAGTGGACCCCGACAGCTCGCCACCAATGAATCCACCGATTATTGTTGCCGCAACCAACACAGCAAAAAATATTTTCATAGCCACGCCTCCTGAGCGATCTAACGAATAGCGTTTATCCATCGCGCCAAGCAGCCGGTTGGAGTCGATGCGGTT
>CAYOYT010000596.1:0-1580 GCA_964408245.1 uncultured Dongia sp.
CTATCATCGTGTCAGCGATGCCCGTGACAGGCTCTACCATGCCCGGGCCGGATACGGATCTTGTCTTCACCTTCAACGTCCGGATTGATGCCAACCGGTCCAAACTGACCCTGACCGGACCAGATGGCAACACAAGCGATATCGCCATATTGCCGAATGAAAATCCGGCCCTTCTTACCGGGCATCTGTCTGGCTTGAGAGCCGGAGCATATACCGTGCGCTGGCAGGTTCTAGCGACAGACGGCCATATTACCCGCGGTGATGTCAATTTCACTGTCGCGCCGTAAGAAAGCCTGAGCTCGCCTTGTCTTTTCTCCTAGATACTTTCGGCTTTCTCACGGTGCTGCTCTCCGGCTTGGCGCGTTCCGCGCAATGCATTTACGTGGGCAGCATTGCCTTCTTGTTTATGGCGGCGCTCCCCATCTGCAGCCAGGTTGGCATCGAGGGAAGGAACGTCGTATCGACTTCGCAACGAATTGCTCTTTACGCTGCTGCGTCGATGTTCGCTGTGCTGGCTATCAATCTCTGGGCGCATACAGTGATTTTGGCTGGAACAACCGATGGCAGTTATTTGAACGCCTTGGGCGGTAGCTATGCGAATGCTCAGTTAACGCGATTAGTTGCCGCTTTGGTTGCCGTAATCCTGCTTGCAAAGCAGCGTGGTGATCTCAGCCTGCTGTTGCCCCTGCTGGCATTGCTCGACATCGCCGCTAGTATCGCCACCAGTCACGCCGTGGCGCGGCTCGAGGACCAAACCATCCTCATCGCGGCAACCGCCCTTCATCAGCTTGGCGCCACGATCTGGATTGGTGGACTGCCAGCCTTCCTCTACGCACTCAACCGATTGCCGGCCGGATCCATCCTCGAAAGGATCGGAAGTCGGTTCTCGCTATTATCGGCCTCTTCCGTGCTAGCGATCGCCTCCTCCGGCATCGTCATGCTGATCTATTATGTCGGCTCGTCAGAAGCGATGTACGGTACCGCCTATGGAATGATGCTGGGGACGAAGACTGTTCTATTCTTCACTTTGCTGGGTCTCGGCGTGCTCAATTCAATCGCCGTGCGTCAGCTAGTCAAGGGTACCGCTTTATCGCTCCTACGCCTCAAACGCTTCGTCGAGGTTGAAATCGGCATCGGCATTACCGTGCTTTTCGTGGCGGCTTCTATTACCTCATTGCCGCCAGCGATCGATCTTATTGAAGGCCGAGCCAGTCTCAGCGATATCACGGAGCGATTGGAGCCAAGATGGCCGTCGCTGAGCAGTCCGGACAAAAATACGCTTGCGTTCTTTACGGAGCGGCATCAGGCGGCGGCAAATAATCAGAGCACGACCAACCCTATGCAGGTCTATGTACCTGGTTCCGGCATGCCGTTACCGAGGAATGTAGAAGATATTGCCTGGTCGGAGTATAATCATCACTGGGCCGGCATCTTCCTCTTGTCGATTGGTGTTCTGGCATTGTTGGAACGCACAGGCCGGGCGCCTTGGGCTAAGCACTGGCCGCTGCTCTTTATCGGTTTGGCGGGATTTCTTTTCTTGCGTTCCGAAGCGGAAGGCTGGCCATTCGGCACCTTGAGTT
>CAYOYT010000597.1:0-1572 GCA_964408245.1 uncultured Dongia sp.
CAAAGCGGTTGCCGATTGCAAAATCGGCGACACGATTACCGAAGATAAGAAACCGTGCGCCGAAGCGCTGCCGGGCTTCAAACCGTCGATCCCAGTCGTGTTCTGCGGCCTCTTTCCCATCGACGCTGCTGATTTTGAGACTTTGCGCGACAGCATGGGCCGCCTACGCCTGAACGATGCGAGTTTTCATTACGAAATGGAAACGTCGGCAGCGCTTGGTTTCGGTTTCCGTTGCGGCTTCTTGGGCCTTCTGCATCTTGAGATTATCCAGGAGCGTCTTGAGCGCGAGTTCAATCTCGATCTCATCACCACGGCACCCAGCGTGGTCTATAAGATCCATATGAATGACGGCTCGATGATGGAGCTGCATAACCCGGCTGATTTTCCGGATGTGGTGAAGATCGCCCATATCGAAGAGCCGTGGATCAAGGCGACGATCATGGTGCCTGATGAATATCTTGGCGCGATTCTGAAGCTGTGCCAGGATCGCCGCGGCATCCAGCTAGACCTCACTTATGCCGGCAATCGCGCCATGGTGGTCTATCGTCTCCCCCTCAACGAAGTCGTATTCGATTTCTACGATCGCTTGAAATCGCTCAGCCGGGGTTACGCCAGTTTTGACTATCATCTCGACAATTACGAGGAGAGCGATCTGGTGAAGCTCAATATTTTGGTCAATAGTGATCCGGTCGATGCGCTCTCCTGCATCGTGCACAAATCCCAGGCTGACAGCCGTGGTCGTGTGCTGTGCGAAAAATTGAAAGACCTTATCCCACGCCAACTCTTCAAGATCGCGATCCAAGCAGCGATCGGCGCCAAGGTTATCGCACGCGAGACCGTGGCCGCCTTGCGTAAGGACGTCACCGCCAAATGTTATGGTGGTGATATCAGCCGCAAGCGCAAGCTGCTCGACAAGCAGAAAGAGGGCAAAAAGAAGATGCGCCAATATGGGAATGTGGAAATCCCGCAAAGCGCCTTCATCGCCGCTCTCAAGATCCACGAATAGCGCGGTCGGACCCATCGAGCCAATGCGCTCTAGGCGGGTGTGTCGTCGCCGCGGCCATAGAAGAACAAGATGCCACCTGCAACCAACATCGGCACCCAAAGCGGTAGTGTCAGGAATGGCATGAGCACACGCTGCCACAGTGCCAGCGAGATGTGGCCCTCGACGAAGGCACGGACGGCGCGCTGGCTTGCCGGCCAGATCAATGACCACAGATAGCCGGTCGCCATGCCATTCCAACTGTTGTCTAAAAGATTTTCGACGACATCCAGCACCAGCAGCAAGGCGCCCGAGGCAAGGCAGGTCAGCGCGACGAGGCGGAAGGCGTTCATAAGCGCTATCCTGCCCGATCGACCTCCTTCGGTCGAGCGCGATGGGGGCGAATGACCTGCCTTCAGGGTGTGATTCCCAATAGAAATCAGCGCTATACTCGGACAGCCGATCGCCTATTGCCAGAAGAATGCGCCCCCGCTAGGTTCCGCCCCGCGCCCGCTACGGCGCAACCGGATAGGGCCAAATAACATGCCCGCCGGCTTGGGTTCCGGAGAGATGGCCGAGTGGTTTAAGGC
>CAYOYT010000598.1:0-1555 GCA_964408245.1 uncultured Dongia sp.
CTGTTGCAACCAAGTCACGGCACCCTTGCGCGACTTTACAGCGTTCTCGCGTATTGGTTGCGCCCAAACATACCCGATCCCAACACGTTCGGCGGCCGGGCTTAAGTTAATCATTAAGAACCGCCGCCGATCCCGGGTAGCACGCCCTGTCCGAGGGCGCGTGATTCCCCGTGCCGGTGGCGATGGAATTTTTTGTGCGGGGTGTGATGGGATGAGCAAGACTGGAACATATGCTGGGGATGTAACACCCCAAGCCGCTTGGGAAGCCCTCGGCATAGACCCCACAGCCCATCTGGTCGATGTCCGTACGCAGCCTGAATGGAGCTTCGTCGGCATCCCCAATCTGGCCCCTCTGGGCAAGAAGGCCGTCCTCGCCTCTTGGCAGGTTTATCCGGCAATGGCCATCGATCCCGATTTTGCGCTCAAAGTGAAAGCGCAGCTGGGTGAGGCAGCGGGCCCGGTCTATTTCCTGTGCCGCTCCGGCGCTCGGTCGCGCGCGGCCGCCATCGCCATGACTGAGGCGGGGCTCGGCCCGTGTTTCAACATCTCCGGCGGATTCGAAGGCGACAAGGATGATAAGAACCACCGCGGCGAAACCAACGGTTGGAAGGTCGCGGGACTTTCCTGGGCGCAGGATTGACGCACCTCATGGGCCGCAATGACGAGATAAATACAAAGATGAATATAAACATGAGTGCTCTTGGGGGAAAAGTTATGATCGAAGCCGGCAGCGACTCGCTTCTCAACGCACAATGGGCGCGCGTGCGCGGGCGCTTGCGTGCTGAGTTTGGCGAGGCCACGTTCCGGTCTTGGTTGAAGCCGCTCACGCTCGCTGGCCGTCGTGGGCAAGATCTCCGTGTGGCGGTGCCGTCACGATTCATGCGCGATTGGGTGGCGACGCATTATGCGGACCGCATCATGGCGCTATGGAGCTCTGAATGCCCCGAGATACGTTCGGTCGAAGTGATCGTCGATGCGCGCGATGCGGCGCTGGCTGCTGATGATTCCGCCCTTGACGATGTGATGATGGATACGCCGGTCGGCGCCGACGGCAGAACATCTGGTAACGTGTCGCCGCCGGCCGCTGGAATTAGCCTCGGCGAGACCGATGGCCTGGCTGAAGTCAGTGCGACGCTCGATCCGCGCCTTACCTTCGACAATTTCGTCGTTGGCAAATCAAACGAGCTGGCGCATGCGGCGGCACTCCGGGTCGCCGAATCCGATGTTGTGCCCTTTAATCCACTGTTTCTTTATGGTGGCGTCGGCCTCGGCAAGACTCATCTGATGCATGCGATCGCCCATCACATCAAGAAAAAGCAACCGCAGAAGCGGGTCATCTATCTCTCCGCTGAGAAGTTCATGTATCAGTTCATCCGCGCGCTGCGGAACAAGAACACCATGGCCTTCAAAGAACTTTTCCGCTCGGTCGACGTGCTCATGGTCGACGATGTGCAATTCATCATCGGCAAAGAATCGACCCAGGAAGAATTTTTCCACACCCTCAACGCGCTGTTCGACCAGAACAAGCAAGTGGTGCTCTCAGCCGACAAATCGC
>CAYOYT010000599.1:0-1545 GCA_964408245.1 uncultured Dongia sp.
GCGTAGGACGTCCATGACAGTTTTGTGACCGAAGCGTTGGCTCTGCAGATGATAAACTAAGTTCAAGAGTGACAGGTTATTAGGCCTAGGACTGTTAAAGGCATTCCCTTTTTTTGGCGCCGATGTAACAGTGACGCCCTTAACCGCTAAAGCGGCAAAGGTAATGATCGGCAAAAATAGGTCAGAAAGAGTGAGAGATTACGGGGATTGATCACTAGCGGCTTTGCATCCCGCTCGGCCGCCAACAGGGAGGTTTGAATGACAAGGAAGATTTTGACACCAGCGCAACAGACCATGCGCGCAGCAAGCGTCAATCGTCGCACGATGCTGAAATCGTTTGCCGCTATCGGCGCCGTGGGGCTCGCCGCGCCGATGTTCTCCCGGAAAGCCCTCTCGTCTTCCGGCGAGGTCAACTTCACTGGCTGGGCCGGTTATCCCAAACTCGCTGAAGTCGTGTTCCCGGCCTTTGAAAAGGCGACAGGCATCAAAGTCAATTTCACCGAACTTCCAGATCAGGATGCCATGTTCGCCCAGGCCAAAGTGGCGGCTCAAGCCGGCGGCATCGACGTGATCGAACCGACCCTCGACCGCTGGGGCGGCTGGCACGCCAATGGCCTGCTGGCGCCGCTTGATGAATCCAAGCTCGACATAGACAACTACCTTCCCGGTCTGGCTGACGGCGCGGCCGGTGAGCGGTCGCGCGCGGACGGCAAGCTTTACTATGTGCCTTCCAACTGGGGTACCGAGGCGCTGGTCGCCAACGAAGCCGGTGCCAAGCTCTCCAGCCCCGCATCGCTGGGCGATCTGTTCAACGCTGACAACCAGATCGTCGTGCGCCCGCATTCGGCTCTCGCTGCCATGGGCCGTTGGCTTGACTCTCAGGGCAAGCTGCCGCGTCCATGGCTTGATAGCTATAAGGATCCCGCAGCGACGGTCCAGCTCTGGGACATCGCGCTTGCCGAAGCTATCAAGCACAAGGCCAATGTCGTGCAGTGGTGGTCGGGCGAGAACGAAGCCAATGCCGGCTTTACCGCCAATGGTGCCGTGCTCGGGTTGAACTGGGATTCAACCGGCTATAACCTACGCAACGACGGCTACAAGTATGTTGCCCCGACCGAGGGTGCGTTCGCCTGGCATCAGGGTTTCGTCATGCTGAAGAACGCCAAGAACGTCGACCAGGCGCTCGAGTTCATCAAATACGTGTCGACGCCCGAAGGCGCCGCGGGATGGGCGACAGCTTTCTCGTCGAACCCCGTTGGCAAGGGTGCGGCCGATCTTCTGGCGCCGGAAGTTAAGGCGTACTACAGCAACACCTTCAACGACGAAGCGCTGTCGAAGCTGTGGTGGTGGCCGGAGCAGACCGCTGAGTTCGTCGCCAAGCGCAGCGAGTATGCGGACAAGTACAAGGCCGCGTAGGTCAAACACTAATGCCGCCGGATTCCTTAGGGAATTCGGCGGTTTTGTGTTGCACAGCAAAAAGTTTCTGCTGTAGCTTTGCTGCAATAATAAACAAGAACAAAAATGACTGGGCGAATGGCCCAGAGG
>CAYOYT010000600.1:0-1543 GCA_964408245.1 uncultured Dongia sp.
CCGCGTGGTCGACATTTATGTCTCCGACCTACCGCTCGATTACGGTCATGCCATTCTGCTTGAGCACAATCCGACGCCCGAGATCACCTTCTTCAGTTTGTGGGGGCATCTCAGCGCCGCCAGTGCGAGGACGCGCAGGATTGGCGACGAGCTCGAAGCTGGCGACGTCGTCGGTCAGATGGGGCCGAATACCGAGAATGGCGGCTGGCAGCCCCATGTGCATCTGCAGCTCATTACCTATCGCCCAGCCGCGGCAGCGGACGTGATTGGTGCCGGCGAGCCAGGTTATCGTGAACTATTCGCCGAGCTCTTTCCGGACCCCACAGACTTTATTGGACTGAGCAAGGAAACCTTCGCCTCGTCTGGGCGCAATTGCGATGACCTCTTGAAGGTTCGTCAGCAAAAACTGATTCGCAATCTATCCATCTCGTACCAAACGCCAATAAAGATGGTGCGCGGCGACGGTGTCTATCTTATCGATGATCGCGGGCGCGCCTATCTCGATTGCTACAACAATGTGGCACAATTAGGTCACGCCAATCCCGAGATCGTCGAGGTTCTGGCACGCCAGGCAGCAATGCTCAACACTAATACGCGTTATCTTCACGACAACATCATCGCCTATGCCGAAAGGCTCACCGCGACACTACCAAAGAACCTCACGGTCGCTGGCTTTGTCTGCAGCGGATCTGAGGCGAACGATCTCGCCTTGCGCCTCGCTCGCAACTATACTCAGGCAAAGGGTATCGTGGCGCTCGATTGGGCCTATCACGGGCATCTCAGCTCGCTGATCGATATCAGCCCCTATAAGTACAAACGCAAAGGCGGCAAAGGTCGGCCGGAAACAACCGGCGAAGCCATGCTGCCCGATCTTTATCGCACACCTGCCGACTGGCCGAAGGCTGACATCGCGGTGCGTTATGCCGCCAGCATTACAACAGCGATCGAACAGCTGAGCACTGCCGGTCACAAATCTGCAGCCTTCATCGCCGAATCGTTACCGAGTTCTGCCGGACAAATCGTCTTGCCCGACGGTTATCTAAAATTAGCTTATGCCGCCGCTCGCGCCGCTGGAGCCGTTGTCATCGCCGACGAGGTTCAGATCGGCTTTGGCCGCGTGGGTTCGCATATGTGGGCGTTCGATTCCCATGGGGCCGTACCGGACATCGTGACGATGGGCAAACCCATCGGCAATGGTCACCCGATGGCAGCGATGGTGACAACCCGCGAGATTGCCGATTCCTTCTTCAACGGCATGGAATACTTTAATACCTTCGGCGGTAATCCAGTCTCCTGTGCTGTCGGCCTCAAAGTGTTGGAAATCCTCGAACGCGACAAATTGCTCGCCAATGCGACGCACCGTGGCAACAACCTCATTGCGCGCATGACGACGCTCATGGGAAAGCACGATCGCATCGGTGACGTCCGCGGGCAAGGCCTGATGCTGGGGATTGAATTGGTTGAGGACCGCCAAAGCAAACGACCCGCCACCGCTTATGCCGGCCGCATCGTTGAGAAATGCCGTCAACTTGGCGTGCTGCTT
>CAYOYT010000601.1:0-1535 GCA_964408245.1 uncultured Dongia sp.
TCTCTCGGTGCTGGAAGTTGCCCACCGCAACAATATCGATCTTGAAGGTGCGTGCGAGGGATCGCTCGCCTGCTCGACCTGTCATGTGATCATCGATCCGGAATGGTACGATGTGTTGGCGGAAGCGAGCGAGGACGAGGAAGATATGCTCGATCTCGCCTTCGGCCTCACACATACCTCGCGCCTTGGCTGCCAGATTAAGATGACGGAAGAGCTGGACGGTCTTGTCGTCAGTCTGCCATCGGCGACCCGTAACATGCAGGTCGGTTGAAGGGTTTCCTCAAATCATGGCGAAGAAGCTGCGCTGGACTGACGTGCATGACATCGCCATCGAGCTCGAAGAGCTCCATCCAAATGTCGACGTGGTCAATCTGCGTTTTACAGATCTATGGAAGTGGGTTCAGGAGATTCCTGATTTCGAGGATGACCCCAATAAGAGCAACGAAAAGATTCTCGAGGCCATCCAGATGGTCTGGCTTGAGGAACGTGGCTGACGTAGCGCGCCGAGGCCGCATCCGATGAGCAACAATAGCGGCTTTGCTCGGCTTCTCGCCAAACCGTGGATCGATCCTTTGTGCCTATGGGGTATGGGCTGGCTGCTGCCGGCGGCGCGATGCTGGGCGGCGGCGGGAGAGGGTGATGTCGATGTCTTCACCAAGACGCTGAAGCTGCATGCTGTGCCGAACGGGATCGCTGCGCGCGTTAGGCAGACCGGTGATCTTGGCGATGCTTCGACAAAGGCACAATCGCGCTGGATGGAAGCGGCTTTTGATCATGGGCGCGATCTCCTCGGCTTGGAGCGCGCGCGACGCGAGGCGGCGCACAATTATCTCAGCCACCGCTTCAACTACATTTGGTTCGCACGCCGCGCGGGTATTCCTGCCGTGCAAGTGGATGTGCCGTTGCCAAACGAATTGGAAGCAGTCACGGGTGGGCAATCGCCTGATACTTTCTTCGCGCTGCGGAAGCTACCGAAAGTTATGACGAGCCATGTGATTGAGCACGACGATGTGCGCGAATACTGGCTGCGCTTTCCCTCGCCAGATGATGCGAATGATACATGCTGGGTGCATGTCTATGAGGGTAAGCAGAAGAACCTGCCCAGCCTGATCTATGGCCATGGCTTTGCCATGGAAATGGAGATGATGCGCGGCGATTTGCGCGGCTATCGCGGTCTCGCGGCACTTGGTTGTCGCATCTTGCTGCCTGATGCACCGGGCCACAATCGCCGTACGCGCGCCGGACTTTATGGCGGCGAGAGCTTCATGCGTCGGCCACCGCTTTCAGGCCTCATACATTTTAGGCAGACGGCGCGGGAACTGGCCGTGATCATCGATTGGTGTCGAGCGCAAGGCAGTGCGCGCGTGGCGCTCTCAGGCACCAGTCTCGGTGCGCTCACGGCACAAGTGCTAGCTGAGCGCATGGGATCTTGGGCTGCAACGTATCGCCCGGACACGCTGATGTTGCTCACTACCACAGATAAGGTAAGCGCGCTGACCTTCAACTCATCGCTGGCCAGCATCACTCGGTTGGAC
>CAYOYT010000602.1:0-1512 GCA_964408245.1 uncultured Dongia sp.
GCGTCAGCGCATCTCGATCGCCCGCGCCCTTATTCTAAAGCCCAAACTCATCGTGCTGGATGAGCCAACATCGGCGCTCGACATGTCGGTGCAAGCGCAGATCGTCGATCTATTACGCGATCTGCAACGACGGCACCGACTTGGCTACCTCTTCATCTCGCATGACTTAAGGGTGATACGAGCGATGAGCCATCGCGTGATGGTGCTGAAACAGGGCAAGGTGGTCGAAACGGGCACCGCTGCCGACATCTTTGAGCGGCCACGTGCCGCATACACGCAGGCGCTGCTTTCGGCCGCCCTTCACCATGAAGCGATCGATCTCAAAGCCGTTCGTCAATGAAGGAAAAGCTACTCTTCGCCGGCGCCGATGAGTATCAAGCCATCTTCTCCGACGCAGCGCGCGCGGCTCCAAATATCTCATTGGTACCTTATAAGCCCGATCTCGACCTTCGCGGGATCCGCTATCTGTTGATGTGGCGTCCGGTCCCCGGTCTTGCTCAATCGATGCCGGATCTTAAAGCCATCTTCTGTTTCGGTGCCGGTATCGAGCGGCTGCTCGGCAGTCCGGACGTGCCCCATCACATTCCAATCGTGCGTATGGTGGAACCGGGTCTCACCGGCGGTATGGTCGAGTATGTGCTGTGGCAGGTCTTGCGCCATCACCGTCGCATCTGGGAGTTGGAAGAGGCGCAGGCGCAAGGCAAATGGGCGCCGCATTGGTATCCAGCCCCCTGGGACCGGCCGACAGGCATTCTGGGTTTGGGCGAACTCGGCCTTGCTGCGGGCGAAAAGCTGAGTGCGTTTGGGTTTCCGGTCCGCGGCTGGTCACGTTCTAGAAAGAGTCATGCGACGATCCAGTGCTTCGCTGGCCTAGACGAATTGCCGGCCTTTCTCGACGGCCTTGAAATTTTGATCTGCCTGCTGCCGCTTACGCCGGAGACCAGGGGTATTCTCAATGCCGATCTCTTGGGGCAATTGAAGCCCGGCGCGTCGCTCATCAACGCCGGGCGCGGTGGACATCTGGTCGAGCCGCATCTGCTCACGGCTCTTAACAGTGGTCAGCTGATTGCGGCAAGTCTCGATGTGTTTTCACGAGAGCCGTTGTCGGCGGATCATCCCTTCTGGCTGCATCCCCGCATCTTCATAACCCCGCATAATGCGAGCGACACCAATCCCGTAGGTGGCCTCGGCGCCATCGCGCGGCAGATTGCGCGCGACGTCCAGGGGGAAGGCCTCGCGCATTTGGTTGACCGAGCGCGCGGCTATTAAACCGGGGCGCGGAGTAACGTCTCGGCCTGGACGCACCCTAGGTCGATAAGTCATATTGATCGTCATGAAACGCAAGGAAATCGCCGCTGCCCTGGCGACAGCGAAACAGCGCAAGATGTCGGCCAGCGCCTTTGCCCATTTTCGTGGCACGGCCCCGCTTTTCTATGACGCATGGCTAAAGAAGGTTCTATCGCTCGAAGCACCGCGTGTCTGGCTCAACGGCGATTTGCATCTCGAGAATTT
>CAYOYT010000603.1:0-1501 GCA_964408245.1 uncultured Dongia sp.
AAGAAGGGCGAGACGCGGCGCGGGCCCTTTTCTTTCAGGATCAGCGAGGTGTCGTAGATACCGTTCAAACCACCGATACCAGAGCCAATCAACACACCCGTGCGGTCGCGATCCTCTTGCTCGGTTGGCGCCCAACCGGAATCACTCACAGCCTCGGTGGCCGCAGCGATTCCCATGACGATGAACGGCTCCATCTTCTTCTGGTCTTTGGTGGTAACGTATTCGTCTGGGTTGTAATTGCCCAAGGCTTTATCGCCCAGCGGGACCTGCCCGCCGATCTTGCAAGGCAGGTCGGAGACGTCAAAGCTCTGGATGCCGCTGATGCCGGATTCGGCATTGGTCAGCCGCTTCCAAACATATTCCACGCCCACACCAAGGGGCGACACGATGCCCATACCCGTGACGACCACGCGACGCATGATGTCCTCGCTCATTCTCTCGCCGTTATTTTATTGCGATGAAACGCTGATTCGAGTCTGAAATATAAAGGGTCCACAAATCGTTTGGGCCCCAAAATCGGGGCCCAAACGGAATTTCTGGTCTTTGATACGTCTTAGGCAGACTTCGACTTGATGTAGTCGATGGCGTCCTTGACGGTCAGGATCTTCTCGGCCGCATCGTCCGGAATCTCGCAACCGAATTCTTCTTCGAAGGCCATCACTAGCTCGACGGTGTCAAGGCTGTCCGCGCCCAGATCGTCGATGAAATTGGCACCTTCGGTAACCTTGGCTTCTTCCACGCCGAGGTGCTCGATCACGATCTTCTTCACGCGCTCAGCAACGTCGCTCATCTCATGTCTTCCCTTGTTGAGCCGGCCTGCCATTGAAGCCGACGGTCCTTGCTTTGGTAACTCGAATTCCGCACCCGATGACCGGTTCCGTTTCGGCTTTCGGATGAATCAGAATGTCTTGATCAGCGGTCACTTA
Organism: uncultured Dongia sp.; assembly: GCA_964408245.1. Lineage (GTDB taxonomy): Bacteria > Pseudomonadota > Alphaproteobacteria > Dongiales > Dongiaceae > Dongia. Next base: position 927 of record CAYOYT010000603.1, read on the forward strand.
ACACAACTCCAGCGGACTTGACCAGTAGCGCCAGCGCCAATGAAGCTACTCGCATAAAAATGTAATTAGATCATAGCCATACCGCCGTTCACATGGATCGTCTGGCCAGTCACATAGGCAGCCTCATCGCTGGCAAGATAAACCACGGCGGCGGCGATTTCGCTTGCCTGGCCCAGGCGCCCAGCCGGCACCCTGGGCAGGATCTGGTTGCGCTGCTCGTCATTGAGGGCGTCGGTCATGGCGGTTTCGATGAAACCCGGTGCCACGCAATTGACGGTGATGCTGCGCGATGCCAGCTCCTGCGCCAGCGCCTTCGACATGCCAATCATGCCAGCCTTGGCAGCGGCGTAATTCGCCTGGCCGGGATTGCCTGTGACACCTACCACTGAGGTGATGCCGATGATACGGCCGAAGCGGCGCTTCATCATGCCGCGCATGGCGGCGCGCGCGAGACGGAAACCGGCGGTCAGGTTGACGTCGATCACCTTCTGCCATTCCTCATCCTTCATGCGCATGGCGATGTTGTCACGTGTCAGGCCCGCATTGTTCACGAGAATATCGAGCTTACCCAGCGC